>CAZYQV010000490.1:0-3157 GCA_964649775.1 uncultured Rikenellaceae bacterium | reverse complement strand
CTCCCTGAAGGCTCCTTTCACGTCGACGAAGACGCCTCCTTTGTCCAGCAGTTCTGCAAAGTCTTTTTCTTCCATGCCGACGTAAGGGTCGTGGCTGACGGCCACCACCACGGCATCGTAAGGCCCTTCAGGTTTTTCCGTCAACGCTATCCCGTACTCTTCGAGCACCTGCGGCGGTTCGGCATAGGGGTCGGTCACCTCGGTATGCAGGCCGAAGGAGTTGAGCTCGCGGATGATGTCGGCCACCTTGGAGTTGCGGATATCGCTGACGTTCTCTTTGAAGGTGATGCCCATGACGAGGATGCGGGCATCCTGCAGCACCCTGCCTGTAGCGATCAGTTTTTTCACCACCTGCTTGGCGATGTACCCGCCCATGGAGTCGTTGATGAAACGTCCCGACGTGATGATCTGGGCGTGGTAGCCCAGTTCGCGGGCTTTATAGGTGAGGTAGTAGGGGTCGACGCCTATGCAGTGGCCGCCCACCAGGCCGGGGGTGAACCTGAGGAAGTTCCATTTGGTGCCGGCGGCTTCGAGCACTTCAAAGGTGTTGATGCCCATGCGGCTGAAGATGATAGAGAGTTCGTTCATGAAGGCGATGTTGATGTCGCGCTGGGTGTTCTCGATGATCTTGGCTGCCTCGGCCACTTTGATGGAGGAGGCTTTGTGGATGCCCGCCTCGATGATGGTCTCGTACACCTCGGAGATCTTCTCGAGGGCCTCACCGTCGGAGCCGGCGACCACTTTCTTCACTTTCGTGAGGGTGTGGAGGGTGTCGCCGGGGTTGATGCGCTCGGGCGAGTAGCCCACCTTGAAGTCTTCGTTGAGGGTGAGGGAGGAGTGTTTCTCCAGCAGGGGGATACATTCCTCTTCGGTGCAGCCGGGGTAGACGGTGGATTCGTAGACGACGTAATCTCCTTTCTTGAGATGACGGGCCAGCATCTCCGTGGCCGAGAGGAGCGGCTTCAGGTCGGGCAGGTTGTGGTCGTCGATGGGTGTGGGGACGGCGACGATATGAAAACTTGCTTCTGCCAGCTTGTTCGCGTCGGAGGTGAAAGTGATGTCCCTGCCCTCAAAAGCTTCGGATGTCAGTTCTTTGCTGGGGTCGATGCCCTGGCGCATCTGTTCCACGCGGTCTTCGCGTATGTCAAAGCCTATTACGGGAAAATGTTTCGCCAGTTCCAGGGCGATGGGCAGGCCTACGTACCCCAGTCCCACGACGGAGATCTTCGTTTCTCCCTTTTTCAGTTTCTCAATCATATTGTTCGTATCGTTAAGTTTATATTATGAGAGACTAGTAAATATTTTTCAGCAGGGGGTGATAGTCGCCGTGCAGGCCTTCCGGTGAGCTGTTGCGTATCTCGTAGACGATCTCTATGGCACGGCGCACCTCGTCGATGCCGAAGCCTTTGCCTTGCAGGATGTTGCTGTAGCTGACGGTATGCAGGTCGGTGAAGCCTTCGCTGAACTCCATCTCCCTGCCGTCGATGTTGATGGAGCGGAAGGTACGCTGGCCTTTCCGGCGTATCTCTGCGGGCAGGTCGTCACAGTCGATGCTCAGGAGCCAGCGCACGCGGGCTTTTTCCAGCTCCAGGTATCCGGCCGCTTTGTCGTCGCGCAACATGTGGACGGTGTTCTTCTCCACCCTGCCGAAGATCCACTGGAGCATGTCGAAGAAATGTACTCCTATGTTGGTGGCAATGCCTCCCGACTTTTGGATGTCGCCTTTCCATGAGATGTAGTACCAGTGGCCGCGGCTGGTGATGTAGGTGAGGTCGATGTCGTATTTTTTCCCCGACCGGTCTTTCTCTATCTCCTCTTTCAGTGCCATGATGGAGGGATGAAGGCGCAGCTGCAGGATGTTGTACACCCGTTGTCCCGTCTCCTCTTCGAAGAGCTGGAGGGCATCCACGTTCCAGGGGTTGAGGACCATTGGTTTTTCGCAGATGGCGTCAGCGCGGTGTCGCAGAGCGAAGCGTATGTGGGAGTCGTGCAGGTAGTTGGGAGAGCAGATGCTCACATAGTCGAGCTGTGTGCCCTGGCGTCGCAGCTTGTCTATGTGGCGGTCGAAACGTTCGAACTCGACGAAGAAGTTGGCGCGGGGAAAGTACGAGTCCATGATGCCCACACTGTCGTGTTTGTCGAGGGCGGCGACGAGGAGGTTGCCTGTGTCGCGTATGGCCCGCAGATGGCGTTCGGCGATGTATCCGGCCACGCCGATGATGGCAAAGTTTTTCGGTTGTGCGGTCTCGTTCATGTACGTTCCTTTTTAAGAGGCAAAGTTACGGTCAATCGCTGATTTTAACAACATTTTCCGCTTCAAGCCGGTATTTTACGCCGCTTTCCTGACATACGGCGATGCCTTTTTCGTCAAAGTGCAGACGATGTCCGTATTCGCTCATCCAGCCTATCCGGCGGGCGGGGTTGCCCACCACGAGGGCGTAGGCTTTGACGTCGCGGATGACCACGGCGCCGGCGCCGACGAAGCAGTACTCGCCGAGGGTGATGCCGCAGACGATGGTAGCGTTGGCGCCGATGGTAGCGCCTTTTCTGACGAGGGTCTGCTGGTA
Organism: uncultured Rikenellaceae bacterium; assembly: GCA_964649775.1. Classification (GTDB taxonomy): domain Bacteria; phylum Bacteroidota; class Bacteroidia; order Bacteroidales; family VadinHA17; genus DRPN01. The sequence continues at coordinate 590 of CAZYQV010000490.1, read as the reverse complement.
CTGGTCGCGGCGCACCACGGCGCTGCGCGGGTTGACCACGTTGGTGAAGACCATCGAGGGGCCCAGGAAGACATCATCTTCGCAGATCACGCCGGTATAGATGGATACGTTGTTCTGTACCTTCACGTTGTTGCCCAGGGTGACGCCGGGGGAGACGACCACGTTCTGTCCCAGGTTGCACTTTTTCCCTATGACGGCGCCGGTCATGATGTGGGTGAAGTGCCATATCTTCGTTCCTTCGCCGATGGTACAGCCCTCATCGATGACGGCGGTCTCGTGTGCAAAATATTTTTTCTCCATTACGGTTTGAAAGCTTTGATATGTGCGATAATGTAGTCGGTCTGTTCATCGTCCATTTCGGTGTGTACGGGAATTGACACGACGGTGTTACATAAATTTTCGGTGACGGGGTAGTCTTTTTCATAAAAGGCGAAGGCAGAGAAGGCTTCCTGCCGGTGCATGGGGAGGGGGTAGTAGATCATGGAGGGGATGCCGCCTTCTTTGAGGTGGTCCATGAAGCGTTTTCTGTCTATGCCGCGGGTGATGAGGGTGTACTGGTGGTAGCTGTGTGTGGTGCGGGGTGCGCGTGC
>CAZYQV010000489.1:0-2635 GCA_964649775.1 uncultured Rikenellaceae bacterium | reverse complement strand
CAAGGTGCAGGCCGGCATTGTCATCACCCATCTGCCGATGGACTACCACAGCGACCACCGCACCACATGCAATATCGTCGAGTCGGCCGCCATGATCTCAACGCTCCCCAACGTCCCCGTCGACGAGGAGCCGGTGGAGATCACCCCGCTGCTGTACCATTCGGCACCGCTGACCCTCTCCGACCCGTTGGGTGAGGAGATCACCCCGCCCCATTTCTTCGTCGACATCACCTCCGTCATCGACACCAAGATGGATATGCTCTCCCATCACCAGTCGCAGATGGACCTGATGCGCCACATGCACAAGATGGACGACTTCTTCGGTGAGATGAAGAAGAACAACGTCGACTACGGAGCTATGGCCGGCGTCGATTATGCCGAGGTCTTCTGGCAGCATCTGGGCGGAGGGTTCCAGAAAGACCCGCTGTTGCAGGAAGAACTGAAAGAATTCATCAAACTTAAATAACCACGATCATGGATCTCAACAACAAACACTATTCGCAATATGCCCTCGTAAGGGAGATGATGGAGACGGCGGAGGTGATCCGTCGCTTCGATCCTTCCGCGGCCGAACGTTTTGCCCATGCCGTCAAGGGCAAAAGAGGCCTTTTCATGACCGGCGAAGGGAGCAGCCGCATCTTCCCGGCCAAACGCACGATATACGCCTCGCTGAAGGACAGCAACGGCCTCCCTCTCTTCACCGAGGGGGCTACCCAGGCGCTCGAATATGATCTCTCCTCCCTGGCCGTCTTCGGCGCCTCCAACTCGGGCAAGACCAAGGAGGTGGTGCGTCTCTTCAAGCACCTCAGGGAAGCAGGTCACTCCGCTTTCTTCGGCCTCACGGCCAACCACGACACCCCTCTCGAGGAGCTGGCCCTCGACACCCACGTGCTGGGATGCGGCAAGGAGGATGCCGTGGCCGCCACCAAGTCGGTGATCGAACAGGGCCTCTTCTACGACAGCCTCTACCGCCACCTCACCGGCAGGAAGATGCAGGGTCTCGACGAGCTGGCCGGCAAGGTGGAGGAGGCCATGACCCTCACGGTGGACTCAGCGCTCACGGAGAAGATCAAAAATGCCGGGATGATCTACTTCGCCGGCCGCAACACCGGCGTGGCCGAAGAGCTCACCCTCAAGACCAACGAGATCACCCGCAAGAAATCCGACTTCCTCGAAGGGACCTACGCCGCCCACGGCATCGAAGAGGTGATGAACCCCGACGAGGTGGTCATCGTGGTGGATCCTTTCGAGAGCGAAGAGGAGAAATTCCAGGAGGTGCTGGTCAAAGGCGTGGGACTGACCATCATCGCCATCGCTTCGCGTCAGACCAGCTTCCCCACCATCGTCATCCCCGACGGCGGCGAGTACAAAGAGTACGTGGAGCTGGCCGCCGGATGGAACGTGCTGGTGGAGACAGGCCTCGCCCTCAGCATCAACCTCGACAAACCTGAAAGGGCCCGCAAAGTGGGCAACGAATACACGGGAGAGTGATCTCCGGACCCAACCTTCTCCTCCTTCATGAGACCCGGCAGCTGCCGGGTCTTTTTTTATTGCGGATACGGGGTTTATCCCCTTTCGGGAATTTGTCTGCCGGGTAACAATTTGTCTATCTTTGCGTACACCTGAACAAACAACAACCCGTTAAGAGATGAAAAAACACGTCGCCATTGGTATCGACATCGGCGGTACCAATACCGTCTTCGGCATTGTGGACAAACATGGCAGGTTCCTGGCCGAAGGAAAGATGAAAACACGCGATTACGGCGAGATAGAGGTCTTCCTCGCCGCCCTCAACGAGAAAGTACGTCTTGCGCTGCGCAATATCAATGAAAAAGTGACGGTCGAAGGCATCGGCATCGGTGCTCCCATGGGCAACATCAACAAGGGCACCATCGAATATGCCGCCGACCTGCCGTGGAAAGGCATCGTCCCCCTGGCCGACCTCTTCAGGGAGTACACCGACCTGCCCATCATCGTCACCAACGACGCCAATGCGGCAGCCATCGGCGAGATGATCTACGGCGGCGCCAAGGGCATGAAAAACTTCGTGGTGATCACCCTCGGCACCGGCCTGGGCAGCGGCTTCGTCGTCAACGGCGAGCTCCTCTATGGTGCCGATGGCTTTGCCGGCGAGATAGGCCACACCTCCATACGCCCCGGCGAGAGCAACCGCCAGTGTGCCTGCGGCCGGAAAGGATGCTTGGAGACATACGTCTCGGCCACCGGCATCAAGAGGACCGTTTTCAAGCTGCTGGGCGACATGATCGACGAGAGCGAGCTGCGCAACATCAGCTTTAACGAGCTGACGGCCGCCGACATCAGCGCCGCTGCCAAGAGAGGCGACAAGGTGGCACTGGCCGCCTTCGAACATACCGGCAAGATGCTCGGGTACAAACTGGCCGACGTGGTGGCACACACCAACCCCGAAGCTATCTTCCTCTTCGGCGGACTCACCCTTTCGGGCGACCTGATCTTCGAGCCTACACGCCGTCATATGGAACAGAACCTGCTCTCCATCTACCGCGGCAAAGTGAAACTCCTGCCCTCCAAGCTCAACACCCAGAACGCCGCCGTCCTCGGCGCCAGCGCCCTGGTGTGGAACCATACACAAAACCATAAGGAGGAAGGATAATGT
>CAZYQV010000488.1:0-3094 GCA_964649775.1 uncultured Rikenellaceae bacterium | reverse complement strand
ACGGGGTTGGCCCACAGCCCCACCCCCAGGTCCACAACGAGGCCCGGGTTGTTGTACTTCAGCCGTATCTCCTCCGGCTGCTGGGCAAAAGAGGAGTATGCCAGGATAAAAAAAACAACTAAAACAGAAAGAATGGTCTTTTTCATTTTGAATGTATTTTAATATTCATCTTTTCTTAAAACAGCTCAATGTGAATGTCAGAACAGAAAATACCCGGACATCGCGAGGAGGTTTTGTCCGCCAGCGTCCCGGACGATGGCGGAAACCGACGAAGCGATCCTGTCAAACTGACAACGAGTCTCAAATTTCAATCAATCAATCAATCAATCAATCATTCATTCATTATCTTTTTATTTTTATCATCTTCCCCGCATACCTCACCACCTCATCTGCTCTCTCCGTCGTCTCCACGCCTGTCCCATGATCTTTACCTACCCAGACGATGCGGAAGGTACGTTCCTGCAGCATGCCGGGGAAGGATCCTTCCCGCCGGCCCAGGGTCAGCATCTGTTGTTTCTCGTCCCACCGGATGGGGATGGTGGCATACGCTCCTTTTTCGTAGTTGTAGTTGTCGTTCTCATCTTCGTAGAGGGTGAAGGAGCCGTCGGCGCCCGTATAGACCCTCAGCTCGACGGGGTCGGCGGCTTTCTCTGTAGCCCACTGCATCACGGGGCCGAGGGGGAGGATCGTCCCGGCGCGCACGAAGAGGGGCATCTCGTCCACGGGCGCCGGCACGCGTATCCTCCGGCCGCCGGCGACGGTGGTGCCGCGCCAGAAGTCGTACCATACGGTGCCTGCCGGCAGATAGACGGCGTAGTCTTTCACCGGCGGCAGGGTCTGTTCCCGGAGGGTGTCTTTCTCCGACGGCAGGATCCAGGCTATTTTCGTGACGGCGCTGCCAAGGGTCTGGAAGTACTCGATGGTGAGGGGGTAGCTGTGTCCTTTCTCCAGCCGGATCTCTCCCATGTCGATGGTGGCGCCGTGGGGGGTCCAGTTCTCCACGACGACGCTGTCGCCAACCCTGACCCTGATGCCGTCGTTGGAGGTGGTGACGAAGGTGTAGGTGCCGTTCTCCGGGGCGGTGACCGTCCCGCGCATGCGTATGCTGTAATGGTACCGGTGCACCTGCGGGGGACGGGAGGTGCCGTCGTTCCAGTCGACATCCAGTGTCTTTATCCTGCCGGTGGCAGCCAGCGTGTCGAAGGCGATGCCGTTGTAGAAGGTGATGGTGAGACCTCCCCGGCGTCCTGCCGCATCCGAAAGATAACGGGGGGCGATCACGCGGCCTGTATAGTTGTGATCAAAGTACATCTTCTCCGTCACGGGGGTGACCAGGAAGGCGGGGCCGAACATATACTCATTGCCGATCGTCCGCACGGCCGTATCTCCGGGGAAGTCCATCACCAGTCCCCGCATGAGGGTGTAGTCGCGGGCTGTCACCTGCCAGGCCAGCGAGTAGATATAGGGCAGGAGACGGTAGCGCAGCTCGTCGAACTTTTTGAGGGGGGTGTAGGTCCAGGAGTGCTCCCCGCCGAAGTTGTATATCTCGCGGGCGGTGCCGGAGCCGTGGGAGCGGAAGATGGGGCAGAAGGTGCCGAACTGGAACCAGCGCAGGTAGAGCTCGCGGTAGGCGTTGTCGCGGTTGCCCAGGGGGTTGTCGGGCAGGAAAGCCCCTATGTCGGTGGTCCAGTAGGGTATGCCGGCCATGCAGAAGTTGATGCCGGCGGCTATCTGATGGCGGAAGACGTCCCAGCGGGCGTGTATGTCGCCCGACCAGGTGGTGGCGCCGTAGCGCTGCTGGCCGGCATAGGCCGAGCGGGTGAGGATATAGACACGTTTCTTGTCGGTGGTCTCTCGCTGGTTCTCATAAACCCCTTTTACGGACATCAGCGAGTAGCTGTTGAGGTAGCGGGCCATGGAGCCCAGGGCGTTGCGGCCCCATCCCTCCAGGGCGGCCACCCGCTCGTCGAGGGTGGCGCCGCTCACCTCCGGCTCGGTGGCATCCATCCACCAGGCGTCGATGCCCAGGGAGAAAAGGTTGCGGTCGAGCCACTGCCAATAGTAATCGCGTGCTGCGGGGTTGTACGGGTCGTAGATGCCGCGGCTACGGCCTTTCTCGCCGGCGATGAGGAAGCCTCTCTTCTCCATCTCGCGGTATACGCGGGTCTGCGGGGCGAAGTTGGGCCAGATGGAGATCATGATGTGGGCGTGCAGGTCGTGGACGGTGTCGATCATCTCCTTCGGATGAGGATAGCGGCTGCTGTCGAACGCCAGGGCGTTCCAGCCGTGGCTGCCCCAATACATCCAGTCCTGCACGATGTTGTCGAGGGGCAGACGGCGCCGGCGGTACTCACGCACCACGTGCGTCACCTCCTGCTGGGTCCTGTAGCGCTCCTTGCACTGCCAGTAGCCGTAGGCCCACCGGCCGTACAGGGGAGGACGGCCCGTCAGATGACGGTAGCCGGCGATGACACCGTCGGGGTCGTCGCCGGTGATGAAATAGTAATCTACGGCATCGGCCACCTTCGACCACATCGTCGTGCCGTCGGCGCCGTCGTGGAAACGTGTCAGGGAGTAGTTGTCCCACAGGATGCCGTAGTTGTTGGTGGAGACGAAGAAGGGTGTGACGGCCACGGTGTTCTCCTGGAAGAGGGTGCGGTCGTGCCCCCTCCAGTTCATGATGCCGTCCTGGTACTGGCCCAGGCCGTAGAGGGCTTCCTCCGGCGTGAGGAGGAACTGCTGGCGGATGCTGTAGACGGTATCTTCCTCTCCGGCGACCTGCACCGGCGTGAGGACGGTCTCTCCCGCACGCAGGATCGTGCGGTCCTGTCTGTCGGCGAAGGTGACGGCACCCGTACGCTTGTCGAGGGTGACGGTGAGACGGGCGGTGGTGATCACCAGCGTGGTGTCATCCTCCCGCTTTTCCCATTTTGTCCGCACCACAGGATCGCCGTCGACCATCAGGCCGGGGCGTTCCCGCCTCTCCCCGCCGGGGAAAACCGTCACGCGGATGATGTCGTCGCGGATGATCTGCAGCCGGAGGAGCCCCTGCGGGGTGGAGATGTGCACCTCCTGATCGCGGCCGCAGGCGGTG
>CAZYQV010000487.1:0-3599 GCA_964649775.1 uncultured Rikenellaceae bacterium | reverse complement strand
TCATTAAGGAGATCGGGAAAGACAAAATGCGTGTGTATGTCTTCCTCTCGAGCAGCGATATCGATGATATCTCAGAGTATCCCACACACGCTTTCCTGATGACCCTTGAAGCCAAAGGGGATTAGGTGTGACCCTCCTCCGGAGGGAAGGAGAGAAGAAAAAAACAAATGTTATAGGAAAAAGATGATGAAAAAAACGATCCTGCTGTTGTTTACGGGAATGCTGGTGATGACCGGATGTGTGTCGTCCGGGAAGAAAGTTCCGGAAAAAAATGAAGAGAAACATACGCTTTTTGTTACCCCGCGGGGACGGGTGTTCGTAGATGCTGACGGACGGCAGCTGACCCTGCACGGCATCAATGTTATCAACAAGGACGCCGGCACCGGTTATGTGTGTGCCCTCAACGAAGAGATATACCGCAAGATGAACCGGTGGGGGTTCAATGTGGTGCGGCTGGGGATCCTGTGGGACGGGCTGGAGCCGCAGCCGGGTCAATACAATGAGGAGATGTTCAGATGCATCGACCGCAACATTGCCTGGGCAAAGAAATACGGCATGTATGTGGTGCTGGACATGCATCAGGATCTCTATTCGGTAAAATATGCCGACGGGGCTCCCCTATGGGCCACGCTGGATGAGGGCAAACCCCACCACACCGGATCGATATGGAGCGATGCTTACCTGCTGAGCCCGGCCATACAGACGGCCTTCGACAATTTCTGGAAGAACATCCCCGTAGCTGACGGGTCGGGTGTGCAGGATCATTATGCTGCCCTCTGGAAGAAACTGGCTGAAAGGTATGCTGACGAGCCGGCAGTGATCGGTTATGATCTGATGAACGAGCCTTTTCCGGGATCGTCGGCAGAAAGATACATCCAGGCAATGGTGCAGGCCTACGGGACATGGCTCGCCGGGACCACCGGAAAGATCTATCCGGCGGAGGAGCTGGTGAAAATGTGGAGTGACCCCGGAGAAAAGATGAAGGTGATGGAGACACTGAAAGACACCTCGGTGTACCGGCGTATCCTTTTTTCAATCCTGCCGCTGACAAAAGCATTTGAAGAGGGCCCCCTCAATGATTTTTACAGTCGTGTGGGAAAAGCCATCCGGGAGGTGGATACCAATCATATCCTTTTCCTCGAGCATAATTATTTCTGCAATCCCGGTGTGCCCGGCCGGCTGCTCATCCCGGCCACGGGAAAGAACGGGGAAAAAGACCGGAAGGTGGCGTATGCCCCCCATGGATATGATCTGCTGGTGGACACGAAGGCTTATGATCAGGCCAGTGAGGCCCGCGTCTCTTTCCTGTTCGGCCAGGTCGAAAAAACAGCCCGGCGGCTGGACATCCCCGTACTGGTGGGAGAGTGGGGGGCTTTCCATTCGAAAGAACCGGTATTTACGGAACATGCCCGTCTTATCACCCGTGCTTTTATGGATATGGGTGCCGGCGAAACGTTCTGGGCTTATTATGACGGGATAGAGGATTATCCCTTTTTCAGGGTATTGCAACATCCTTATCCTCAGGCTGTCTCGGGAGAGCTGAAGAGTTATTCTTTCGATATTGATGGCAGGCTGTTCTCGGTTTCGTGGAAGGAAAAAGAAGGCCTTTCCGCACCTTCGGTCTTTTATATTCCGGGCATCACCACAGGGGATGCGGTAGATATCAACCTGGTGCCCGAAGGAGGAGGTTTCACCCTTCGTTTTCTGAACGGGGAAGAGGGCGCAATACTCTCCGTGACCCCCATGGGAAAAGATGCTGACAGAGAGCTTACGATCCATTATTGACAAACACATTATTTTTTTAACCTTTAAAAATGAATTGAAATGAAAAGAACAGTACTGAAGATTTTTATCGCGGCCTTTGTGCTTGTATTGGCCAACGGAATGGTGTTTGGAGAAGAGAAAAAAGTCGATCCCGTCGGGACATGGCACTTCAATGCTCCGGATGCACCCTATGAGTACAGTACCGGTGATATCGTCATCACAAAAAAGGACGGTAAATACGAAGCGGAGATCGTTTACAGTGAGTACTACAAGCTGGAAACAAAAGACTTCAAGGTGGAAGGGAACATCATCACCTTCAAGGCATACGTCGAAGGGGATGTGGTGTATTTCAAAGGGAAAGTGGAGAAAGACAAGATCACCGGGAAAGTGAGCTATTCGGAAGGATCTCTTCCGATCACTGCAGAAAGGGTGAAAAAGAAGAAATAAAACAAACCTGTGAGTGGTTGGGACGCAAATTTGCGTCCCAACTTTTTTACGGAAGAAGAGTACCGGTGATGAAACGGATAGTACGCGTTTTGCTGGCTGTTGCCGCGGTGTTCCTGGTTCTTTGGTTCGGGGGAGTGGCCTTTTTCCTTCTCAGGAACCCCCAGACACACTGGGACTGGGCCGGGGTGGACACGGATGACCTTTCTTTCCCTGCAAACTTCCTCTGGGGCACAGCCACATCGGCTTACCAGGTGGAGGGCCACAACACCAACAGCCAGTGGTATCTCTGGGAATATGCCAGGGATTCCACCGGGCTGCCGCGGATAAAGAACGGAGATACCTGCGGCATGGCCTGTGATGAGTGGACCCTTTTCCCCGAAGACATCCGCCTGATGAAAGCGTTGGGAGTGAACGCATACCGTTTCTCTGTGGAGTGGAGCAAGATCGAGCCGGAGGAAGGAGTATTCGACACGACGGCTGTACGCCATTACCGGGATCTGTGTGACTCATTGATGGCCCATGATATCGAACCGGTGGTGACCCTGCATCATGTTACCAACCCTCTCTGGTTTGAACAGAAAGGGGCTTTTGAAAAAGAGGAGAACATTGAGGATTTTATTGTGTTCGTTCGCCGGATCGTAAAGGATCTGGGTCCCTCAGTGCAGATCTACTGTACCATCAACGAGCCGGCAGTATATGCCATGGAGTCTTATTTTACGGGAGCGTTTCCGCCGGGACGCCGGGATCCGCAGCTGACAGCCGTGGTGCTGAGGAACCTCCTGATCGCCCATGTGGAGAGCTATAAAGCCATCAAAGCCCTGCCGGGAGGGGAGAGAAAAAAAGTGGGGATCGTGAAAAACATCACCCTCGTCGACCCTTACAACCCATGGTTGTTGACCGACTGGCTGTTCAGCGCACTTTCCGACAGGGCTTTCAACGGTGTTACCCTGGAGTTCTTCCGGAGCGGCAGGTATGATTTCCGCATGCCGGGGATGGCTTCCTTGCAATACGAGAACCCGGAGGCCGTCCACACGCTCGATTTCTTCGGGTTGAATTATTATTCGCACTACCTGTATCTTTTTACGACCGATCCGGAAAAAGCTTTTGAACCCCGCACTCCCCGTGATGAGATCATGACGGACATGGAGTATTCCATATATCCCGAAGGGTTGTACCGGGCGATAAAAAGGGTGAGTGTCCTGGGGGTACCCGTCATTGTCACGGAGAACGGTATCGCTGACAGCCTCGACGACCGCCGTGAGATGTTCATACGAAAACATCTTTATGCTCTCTCACGTGCAATAAAAGACGGTTATGATGTGCGGGGATATTTTTACTGGAGCCTGATGGACAACTTCGAGTGGGCCGAAGGGTACAGCATGAGGTTC
>CAZYQV010000486.1:0-3051 GCA_964649775.1 uncultured Rikenellaceae bacterium | reverse complement strand
TTGTAGCTGACGGTCATCACGGCGGGGGTCTTGTGGATGCCGTAGGAGCGGATGATCTTCTCGTCGGTGATATGACGGATGTCCACGTCGGCGCCCAGCCCGGTGATGGCTTCCGAAGTGATCTGATGCAGTTTCTCCTCTTCTTCCTTATCGGTGGTAAAGAGAAGCAGTTCCGGATGTTTCTGGCTCAGTTTGAGTTTCAGTTTTTCGTTGATGCGGTTCTGTATGGCCTGTATCAGTTCGCTGCGCGGTGGGATCTTGGATGTAAAAGCGATCTTTCCGTCGATGCAGATGGTGGGCAGGCTGCGCACCATCAGTGCGTTCATGAAGTTGACCGCCTCCATCTTCTTGATGGAGTGTTCCCGCCATTCGAGGATCCCCTCGAACTCGGGCGCTATATTTTTCACGGCATCTACCATATATTTACAGGGGGCGCACGATTCGGAGGCCAGCGTAATGATGTCGACGATCACCTTGTCGGTCTGGCCGTATTCGCTCATGTCGGGCAGTTTCTCCTCTTCGGGCTGGTTCTCCATGAGGGTACGGATCACCTCTCGCTGGTAGTCATCGTGTACGAGGCTTGTGACGGCTTTGAGGTTCTCCGGCGGGGTGTCCATAGGCAGGTCGCAGCCGGGGGCGAGGATGAAGCCTTTGTCGCCGGCCTGGTCGAGGCACTCCAGGGCATGCACCTGGCAGTCCTCGGGCGTGCCCATGAGCAGGACGACCGTCAGCTTCATGTTGCCGCCGAAGCTGACGCCCAGCGGCAGGGCCACCTCGCGCACATAGTCGAGCGGGATGTTCTCGTCGATGGAGACGTTGTCGGGCCGGCATTCGCACATCGCCTCGATGTTCTGCTGGGCATAGCCGCAGACGAAGAAAGAGCTGAGGGCACCCTGCTGCCGGATGAAGTCGAAGATCTCCATGGCGGGGGCGGTGACGAACTGCCGGAACTGCTCGGGACTGATCTGGCTGGTCATCGGGTCGACGAGGGCGATCACATCACAGCCGTTCTTTATGTATTCGCCGGCCATGAAAATGCCCACCTGCTTGCCGAACTCCATCACGCGGTGTACATACGCTTCATCTTCCATCATCTTGATGAACACATCGGTGCCCAGCAGGTGGAGGGCCAGGGTGAAAGGGCCGGTGATGAGGCCGTAAAGGGCGACGTCGGGATGGGCCTCCCGCAGGCGGCGGGTGGTCTCCATGATCATGCCTATGCGGCCGTCGGTGAGGGTGGGGATCTTCAACTCTTCCAGGGTACTGCCCTCGCTCAGGGGATGGGAGGCCACCGACGGCGGGTTGTCGTCGGCCCACATCAGCTCGCACCCCAGCACCTCGGCCTCCACCTGCAGGTCGAAGACCACAGGGATGCCGTCGGGATCATATTCTTCTATGGCTTTCGACACACCGTTGAAGATGTGATCGCCCGATTTCAGATAGGTGGTGGCATCAAGCCCAAGGAGTTTGCCTCCGTGGACCCCCACAAAAGGCACCCAGGGGGTACGGCCGGTCTCTTCCAGACGCATGGCCCGCTGGATAAGTTCTCTTCCTGTCATGATTTATCAAGTATTATATTCATGCGAAAGATACTGTTTTATTTGTTTGGGAATTTCCCGGATATATAGGAATATTTCCATAATTTTTACTTTCTTATGTCTGTCATAAGCTGAAATAAATTGATCAATATGAAAAGTCGCTTTTTACTTGAAACGGTTTTGTTTTTTTTGACATCTTTTTATTTTTCCTATGCCCGGGGGGACGGGGACATTGTCGTATATCACTCCGGCCTGGGCGGGGAGCAGTATGGCTACCGCATCCCGTCGCTGGTGACGACGAAGAATGGCACGCTGCTGGCCTTTGCCGAGCGGCGTGTGGGGCTGCATGACCATGCGCAGAACGACATTGTCCTGCGCAGATCGACGGACGGCGGCCGTGCCTGGGGAGAGGTGCAGGTCATTGCCGACCACGGGAAGAACTCGCTCAACGACCCCTCGGCGGTGGTGCTCACCTCGGGCCGTATCCTGCTGATGTTCGAGGAGTTCCCTTATGGTGTGCACTCCCGCAACAACGGCTGGATACAGATGGCCGACGAGGGCTATGACGGTCCGCGCAACACCCACACCTGGCTGACCTACAGCGACGACGACGGCCGCACCTGGAACACGCCGCGCGAGATCACCAGGATGATCCGCCCTGCCGGGAGGATCTCCGTGGGCAGCCCCGGCATTGCCATCCAGCTGAAGAGAGGGAAATACAAAGGGAGGATCATTGTTCCTCTGTACCTCACCAAAAAGATCGACGACAACATACGCGGCTGGACCAATGCCGTGGCGTGGAGCGACGATGAGGGACAGACCTGGCATCTGAGCAACGACATCAAACGCGACGGTCAGACCGGTTACGGCAACGAGGCGCAGGTGGCCGGGCTCTCCGACGGCAGCATCCTCTTCGTGGCCCGCAACCAGGGGGGCTACTACCGCCAGGTGGCGGTGAGCCGCGACGGAGGGGTGCGCTGGACCCACATGCGGCTCGACTTCGGTCTGCCGGGGGTGGCCTGCCAGGGATCGCTCCTGGCCCTCGACGAGCCGGCCAGTGGCAACCATCTGCTGCTGCAGGCCTCGCCGGCCAACCGCTACACCCGCAACACGGGGACGGTACGCATGAGCGATGACGACGGGAAGAGCTGGAGCCACAGCCGTACCGTCACGCCCGACTTCTTCGCCTATTCATGCATGGCGCCCCTCGCCGGCGGCCGCATCGGCCTCCTGTACGAGGCTGATCATTACCGGACGATCCGTTACCGTACTTTCTCCATTGGCTGGGTTAAAGAAGGTGATCCAAAGAAAAAGGAGGAACCCTATCTGTCGATCCCCCTGATCGACCTGGACAAGGAGACCTCCCGGCAGGTGGTCGTGGATAAGGAGGAGGGACAGTACCTGGGCCATCCGGCCACACTGCTCCTGGAGGACGGCAAGACCATCCTGGTGGTCTACCCCAAAGGGCACGGCCGTGGTGCCATCGTTTACAAGCGCAGTACGGACGGAGGGC
>CAZYQV010000485.1:0-6186 GCA_964649775.1 uncultured Rikenellaceae bacterium | reverse complement strand
AGGAGGGCCGAGAGGCTGCCCAGGCCTGCCAGGTGGAGGGATATCTTCCGGCGCAGGGTGATGAGCCAGGTGAGTGCCGAGGTGACGGTGAAGGCCAGGAAGAGGCCGGTGAGGAAGGAGGGCTGCCGTACCCGCCGCAGGAGGAACCAGGTGACGAGCAGCAGCAGCGTGTAGAGGGCTATGGGGAGCAGTCTTTCGCGGCGTGACGGCAGATAATAACTGGTGATGAGGCCTGTGCGGCGGAAGATATGCATGTAGAAGAGGGGGATGAGGATGGTGTTGAGGAAGACGAGGGTGAGGTCGAAGCGTTTCATCGCCGGCGGCAGGTAGACGAGGTAGGTGCCTCCGAAGAAAAGAAGCACCACGGCTGCCAGCGGCACGAGCAGGGGGTGGGTGAGGAAGGAAAAGAACAAGGCCGTCCTGCGGATCGCGCGGTTTGTCTCCTCTCTGTGCATGGCCGTATCCATCAGAGTTCTTTGCGTAAGCGTGCCACGGGTATGTTGAGCTGCTCGCGGTACTTGGCTACGGTGCGGCGGGCTATCTGGTAGCCTTTCTCCTGCAGTATCTCGGTGAGCTTCTCGTCGGTGAGGGGGTGTTTTTTGTCCTCTTTGTCGATGAGGTCCTGCAGGATGGCTTTGATCTCGCGTGTGGAGACTTCCTCCCCCGAGTCGGTCTGCAGTCCTTCGGAGAAGAAATACTTCAGCTGGTAGATGCCGTAGGGTGTCTGGATGTATTTGCTGTTGGCCACGCGGGAGATGGTGGAGATGTCGAGGCCTGTCTTTTCTGCGATATCCTTGAGGATCATCGGCCGCAGCTTGGTCTCGTCGCCGGTGAGGAAGAACTCTTTCTGGAACTCGATGATGGCCTGCATGGTGAGCAGGAGGGTGTTCTGCCGCTGTTTGATGGCGTCGATGAACCATTTGGCCGAGTCGAGTTTCTGTTTGACGAAGGTGATCGTGTCGCGGTCCTCTTTCGAAGGTTTTTTGTTGCTCTCGTTGTAGGCGCGGAGCATGTCGGCGTAGTGTCTGCTGATGCGCAGGTCGGGCACGTTGCGGGCATTGAGGGAGAGGTTGATACGTCCTTCGTCGATTTCGAGGATGAAATCGGGGACAATGTGCTGCACGGGTTTGTGCATGGGGTCGCTGAAGGAGCTTCCCGGCTTGGGGTTGAGCTTGAGTATCTCGTCGATGGCGGCTTTCAGCTCTTCTTCGGTGATGTTAAGTCTGTCGAGGATCTTCCGGTAGTGTTTGCGTGTGAACTCGTTGAAGTGGTCTTTGAGTATCCTGTGTGCCAGGGCTACGGCGGGGTTGTCCATGTCCTTGCGTTCGATCTGCAGGAGGAGGCACTCCTGCAGGTCGCGTGCGCCCACCCCCGGCGGGTCGAACTGTTGTATCACGCGCAGCACGCGGGTGAGCTCCTCTTCGGAGGCTGTGATGTTCTGTGTGAAGGCCAGGTCGTCGACGATGTTCTCGATGTCGCGTCGCAGGTAGCCGTCCTCGCCTATGTTTCCCACGATATACTGTGCCAGCAGTTTTTCTTTCTCGGAGAAGTTCTGCAGCCCCACCTGGCTGAGGAGGTAGTCGTGGAAGGTGGAGCCCACGGAAAAGGGTATCTCTTCTTTTTTCTCGTCGGGGGAGTAGTTGCGCAGTGACAGGCGGTAGTCGGGGATGTCGTCGTCGCCGAGGTAGTCGTCTATGGAGAACTCCTCCTGGTCGTCGTGTTGTTCGTTGCTGCCCTCTTCTTCCGGCGAGGGGGTGTTGTCCTGGTCCTGGTCGGCATAAGGGTTGTCGCTGTCGTCATAGCCCTCTTCCAGCACGGGGTTCTCCTCCAGCTCTTTCTTGATGCGTTGTTCGAGCTGCACGGTAGGTATCTCCAGCAGCTTGATGATCTGTATCTGCTGAGGGGAAAGCTTTTGCAGCAGTTTCTGTTGTAATCGTTGTTTCAGCATGAGAGTCTAATCTCTTCCTCTTCGTTTATCCCTGTTTTGTCTAAAGCAATTTAAAAAAAATATTTCATGTTTGCACCATCAGAACTCTGCATTTTTCGGTGTGCGGGGGAAGGGGATGACATCGCGAATGTTGGCCATGCCGGTGACGAAGAGCACGAGACGCTCGAAGCCCAGTCCGAAGCCGCTGTGGGGGGCTGTGCCGAAGATACGTGTCTCGAGGTACCACCACAGGTCTTTTTCGGGGATGTTAAGCTCTCTGACCCTGCCGTACAGCCTGTCGTAGTCCTCTTCCCTCTGTGATCCCCCGATGATCTCGCCGATGCGGGGGAAGAGGACGTCCATGGCGCGGACGGTCCTGCCGTCGTCGTTCTGTTTCATGTAGAAGGCTTTGATCTCCTTGGGGTAGTTGGTGAGGATGACCGGTTTTTTAAAATGTTTCTCGACGAGGTATCGTTCATGTTCGGCCTGCAGGTCGGCGCCCCATTTCACGGGGAACTCGAATTTCTGTCCCGAGGCGAGGAGGATGTCTATTGCCTCGGTGTATGAGGTGCGTACGAAATCATCTTCGAGGATGAAGTTGAGTCTTTCGAGCAGCTCTTCGTCGTACATCTTCTGCAGGAAGGCCAGGTCGTCGGCGTTGTTCGCGAGGGCGTAGCGCACGAGGTATTTGACGAACTCTTCGGCCAGGTCCATGTTGTCGTGAATATCATAGAAGGCCATCTCGGGTTCGATCATCCAGAACTCGGCCAGGTGGCGGGGGGTGTTGGAGTTCTCTGCGCGGAAGGTGGGGCCGAAGGTATATACTTCGCCGAGGGCCATGGCCCCCAGCTCGGCTTCGAGCTGTCCCGAGACGGTCAGCTTGGTCTCCTTGCCGAAGAAATCCTGACGGTAGTCGATCTCTCCCGTGGCTGTCGTGGGGGGTTCTTTCATGTCGAGGGTGGTGACGCGGAACATCTCCCCTGCCCCTTCGGCGTCGGAGCCGGTGATGATGGGGGTGTGGAGGTATACGAATCCTTTCTCGTCGAAGAACTTATGTATGGCGAAGGCGAGGGAGTGGCGTATGCGGAAGACGGCCCCGAAGGTGTTGGTGCGGAACCGCAGGTGGGCTATCTCGCGGAGGAACTCCAGGGAGTGGCCTTTTTTCTGCAGGGGGTATTTTTCGGGATCCGCTTCCCCGTACAGGGTGATCTCGTGAGCCTGTATCTCTACGGCCTGGCCTTTGCCGAGCGACTCTACCAGTCTGCCGCTGACGGCCACGCAGGCGCCCGTGGTGATCTTCTTCATCAGCTCCGCATCGAAGGAGGCCACCTCGGCGACCACCTGAATGTTGTGGATGGTGGAGCCGT
The DNA here is from genome assembly GCA_964649775.1 of uncultured Rikenellaceae bacterium. Lineage (GTDB taxonomy): Bacteria > Bacteroidota > Bacteroidia > Bacteroidales > VadinHA17 > DRPN01. Next base: position 2,892 of record CAZYQV010000485.1, on the reverse strand, counting down.
CGTTGACGTTGATGAAGGCGATGTTCTTGTTGCCTCTCTTGGTGCGTACCCATCCTTTGATGTGCACGTCCCTGTCATATTCTTCCGTGGCGAGCAGCTCTTTTATTTTGTTGCGTTCTTTCATTGATCAAACAGTTTATTGGTTGCAGGGTGCAAAAATACAATAAAATTGGTTAGTGGTTAGTGGTTCGTAGTTAGTAGTTCGTGGTTGGTGGTTTGCGGGATGGTGTGCGGGAGGGGATGGGCGGGGGTGTTCGTCAAAGTCCTCCGGCTGTTTATCATTTCCGGTTTGAGGATTGGGAAGGATTTTGTAATTTAGTGAAGGAAAAACAGTTGTCTCCATACCCAAATCACGGAAAGTCATGGAAAAAAACCGCAGAAAGTTTGTCATTGTCACGTGGGATTTTACTGTGTTGTCGGAGCATGCCCTGCAGCATGCCGTGAAGATATCGAAGATGGTAGGGACAGAGATCGAGTTGTTGCATATCCTCGGCAGGAAAGACCCGCCGGAGCGGGAGGCGGAGCGTGCGCGTGAGCTGGAAGAGATCGTTACGGCCAACGAAAAGAAAACGGGCATCCCCACCACTTTCGTCATCCGGCGGGGGAAGATTTTCAACGAGATATCCGAATATGCCGGTGATAACGAGGCCTCGATGGTCATCATGGGCACGCATGGCATTCGGGGCCGTCAGAAGCTGTTCGGTTCGTGGGCGTTGCGTGTGGTGGTGGGGTCGAAGGTCCCTTTCCTGGTGGTGCAGGATCCTCCCTCCGACCTGGAGAAGTATGAGAACATTGTCTTTCCACTGGATTATCATACCGAGAACCGGGAGAAGCTGAAAATGGCGATCTTCATGGGCAAGTATTTCGATTCGAAGATCCATCTGCTGAAGCTGGAGGTGAAGGACAAGTTTCTGAAGAAGAAGCTGAACACGACGATGAACTTTGCCATCAAGTACCTGATCCAGAACAATATTTCTTATGAGATCCACGACATCCCCCCGGATGCACACCTGGGCAAGGAGACGCTGAGCTTCGCGGCGAAGATCCACGCCGATCTGATCATCATCCTGGTGACGCGCAAGATAGGGATCGTGATCGGGGCTTTTGAGCAATACCTGCTGGCCAACAGCTCGAAGATCCCGGTGCTGTGCATCAACCCGCGGTCGGGATATGTGCGGGTGGGGTCGTTTATGTATGGGTGAGGGGGTGATGAAGGGATGATGCGATGATGCGAAAGGTTGAAAGGTTGAAGGGGTCGAAGAGGAAGCTCGATGCTCGATGCTTGAAGCTCGAAGGGTTGAAAGGGCGATAAAGCGATGAAGCCCCGCCTTCGCCCAAGGCTACGGCGGGTAAAAGATGATGCGATGAAGCGAGATAGACGCGTGTGGGTTTGATAGGATTGCCACGTCGCTATCGCTCCTCGCAACGTCCGGCTAGCTCGAAGCTCGAAGCTCGAAGGTTTGAAGGGTTGAGGGGGTGTTATCAGGTCATGCAGGTGGCGGGGAGGTTGTTGTTGCGGAAGTGGAAAAATTTTGACAATTTTGGGTTCCAAAAATACCACTATGACGGGACCTGAAAAAGAGAGGAAGTATTGGATCTGGTTCGGTGTTTTGTTGGTCCTGCTGGGAGTATTTGCCCTTTTCCTTTTCCGGTGGACGGGCAGTACGCGTGGGGCGGTGGATGATCCGTACCGTGCGGTGCCGGTAGATGCTTTCATGATGACGGAGACGAATGACTTGCCGCAGGTAGCGCATCTTCTCTCCTCTTCCAGTGCGGTATGGGCTGATTTGTCTAAGGTGCCCGACATTGCCGGGGTCACGCGTTATTTTTCCATGGCCGATTCGCTTTTCGGTGTCAGCAGGGAGTTGTACCGTCTGTTCCGGGGAGGTCCGCTGGTGATCAGTTTTCACAATGCCGGCCGGCAGGATGCCGATCTCCTGGCGGTGGTGTTGCTTCCGGCAGGTTATGGCGGGAAAGGGGTCGCCGGCGTGCTGGGGACGGTCTCGCGGGTGGCGCCGCTGCGGGAATATAATCATGTGAAGATCTATTCCGCCCTCTTTTCAGGAGAAAAGGATCCTCTGTATTTTGCCGTGACGAAAGGCCTTCTGCTGATGAGTCCCGACCGCATCCTTTTGGAGAAGAGCATACGTCAGACCGAGGCGGGCAGGAGTCTGTTGCAGGACCGTTCTTTTGTGCGGCTGCGCAAGACGGCCGGTCGCAATGAGGTGATGAACCTGTACCTGCGGGGTGACAGGATGCCTTTTTTTCTGCGGCGGTGGTTGCAGGCGGATCTTTTCCGCCGGCTGTCGGCGATAATGCCTGCCGGCGGGTGGGTTGAGTTGGACCTCTCCCCTGCGGGCAGGTCGTTGTTGCTGAACGGTTTTATGATCACGGGGGATTCCACCAGTTACCTGGCCGACCTACTGACGGGGTGTGAGCCGGCGGCGGCTGATATTTTCGAGGTGATCCCCACGGCGGCTGTATCGGCTACGGTGCTCACCTTCGGTGATGCACAGCGTTACCTGGGACAGCTGAACCGTTACCGGCGTCATAAAGGTTTCCGCCGGGGGGATCTGCCGGCCCGTTTCCGTGAGGTTACCGGCAGGGATGTGGGGGAGGTCTTCTCCACGTTCCTCACGCGTCAGGCTGCCCTGGTGGAGTTGTCTGTACGCAATGAGACACCGGCCAACAACACCTTTGTCGTGTCGGCCGTGAAGAGCGGTATGGCTGCCCGTCGTGAGACAGAAAAGATCCTGGGGGAGTATGCGAAAAAGAAGAATCTGTCCCTTTCCTCGCTGCGGACGACAGTCTCTTTCGACCGGGAGACCAGGATGGAAGTATATCATTTCCCTATCGCGGGTGTGCCGCAGTATCTTTTCGGAAGGTTTACGG
>CAZYQV010000484.1:0-4602 GCA_964649775.1 uncultured Rikenellaceae bacterium | reverse complement strand
GGGATCACCCTGAAAAAAGAGACTGCTTTTCCCGTGGCTTTCCTTAATTTTCTTCGTTTTGTCCGCTATTTACAAGGCGGCACCCGGGCCGCCAGGAAGCTGAAAAAGCTGGAGGCCTCTTTCCGTCTCGAATGTACGGATGATCCCCGGGAGTGCTATGGGCTGATCTCGGACAACATGCAGGTCCTTTATGATGCCTATGACCTGCACTATGTCTCTTCTTCCCAGTCGGGCGGATATTTCACCACCATCCTCAATATTTTTTCCGGGGGCAAGCCGCCGCTGCCGGAGCACCAGGAGAAGGTGGCCCGTCTGTTCACCCACATCCCCGGCATCGAGAGTGCCCAGGGACTGGCAGCACTCGACAGGATGGCAGGGATGCTGGCCGCTTTCCCGGAGGTAAAAAAGACGTTCCTGTCGGCTTCGCCGGAAACCGCACTGCGTTATCTGGAGGAGCAGGCACCTGCCTCTGTCCGGGGAGCATGGCAACAGTTCATGGAACGTCACGGACACCGCTGTGTGCGGGAGGCCGAGCTGCGGGAGAAAGAGTGGCGGCTCGACCCCACACCGGTGATCGAGGGCCTGAAAGCCAAGACCTCCCTGCTCCTGAACAATAAAACCACCCCTGCAGATGACAGACCCTTATCTCCGGATATCCAGCATCTTAAGGACCTCTCCTCTTTTAAGCGGGCACTGGTGAAATATTTCCTGCCGAGAGCCCGCGCCGCCGTAGCACGCCGGGAACAGACCAAAGCCCTGGCCATCGCCGTACAGCATCGGTTCAAAACAGCCTACCGCCATCTCGCTCAACAGCTCGTAAAAACCGGCCTTCTGAACGATCCGGACCAGATTTTTTTCCTCACCCATCAGGAGCTGGGATCGCTGGTAAGGGGAGAAGATCAGAAAAAATGGTTGTATATTGCGGAAGAACGCCGCAAGCTCTATCCGGAGATGATGCAGCTCTCCTTCCCGGATCTCTCCTTCGGCATTCCCGTTCCCGAAGAACCTTCCCTTGCCGGGGAGAAAGGGAAACTGACCGGCATCCCCGTCAGCCGGGGAATTGCGGAAGGGAAGGTGCGTCTGGTACGCTCGATGGAGGAGGCCCGGAAACTGCAGGAGGGGGAGATCATGGTGTCACGGTATACCGATATCGGCTGGACCCCTTTCTACAGCATCATCAGCGGCCTGATCACCGAGATAGGCAGTCCGCTCTCCCACGGGGCTGTGGTAGCCCGGGAATACAACCTGCCGGCGGTGGTGAGCGTGAAAGGAGCCCTGAACAGTCTGAAAGACGGCCAGGAAGTCCGGCTGGATGCCATCCGGGGAAAGGTGGAGATACTGAATTGAAGCTCGATGCTCGATGCTTGAAGCTTGAAGCTCGAATTTATAATTTTGACTATGAACAAAAATTTTCTGATCCTGATATTGGGGATGTCGATCCTCACACTGACAGCCAAAACGTCACAAGCACAGGAAGCGCCGGTGCCGGATAAGTACGGATTTATCATCCGTGTGGGGCAGACGGCTCCCGATTTCACCATCCGTTATGCCGACGGACGCAAAAGCGAAAAACTGAGCGATCTGCGGGGACAGGTGGTGGTACTGCAGTTCACCGCCAGCTGGTGCGGGGTATGCCGCAAAGAGATGCCCCATTTGGAAGCCCTGTGGCAGCAGCTGAAAAACAAAAACTTCAGACTTATCGGTGTTGACCTGAAAGAGTCACGCGAAAAAACCTTGGGTTTTGCCCGTACGATGAAGATCACCTATCCGCTGGCCCTTGACCCCGACGGCTCGATCTTTTACAGTTATGCCGCCAGGAATGCCGGTGTCACCCGCAACGTGGTGATCGACAGGAACGGGAAGATCGTTTATCTTACCCGCCTCTACAATGAGGAGATCTTCGACGGGATGGTGAAAAAACTGGAAGAGATGCTGGGCCTGTAAAACGATTTCATTCCTCTTTTGCCCTGAGGACCACCTTTCCCCCGGCATGTGTGGCCAGCATGAGCACATTTCCTTTTTTGTCCCGGAGATCTGCTCCTGTAAGGGTAAATCCTCTTTCTTTAAACGGATCGTCCAGAGGGAGCAACCCTCCTTTTTCGGGAAAGACGATCACCTCTTTCACCTGCCCCGCTTCCCGGACAGCCGAGACGAGAAATGCCCCTTCCGTCCGCAAATTCTCAAAAGAGACATCCTGCCACGCTGCCGGGACGGCCGGGAAGAGGCGCACGGTGTCTTTCTGGCTCTGCAGGAGCATCTCCTGAATACCGGAAGCAAAAGCGAAGTTCCCTTCCAGGGTGAAAGGGCGATAGCGGAAATTCGAATAACCTTTTCCGCTCTGGTCACCGTTGACATGGAAGCTGTTGGGCAGACAGAAAGCCGAGGCAAAGATCCTGAGGGCTTCGGCAGCACCTTCTCCGTCGCGGGCGCGGGCCCTCATGTTGCCCAGCCAGGCAAAGGAGTAACCCACCCACCAGGCGGTACCCAGACTGTCCAGAACGTGCAGAGAATTTTCCATGATCCTGCGGCTTTCCGGTCCGTCGCTCCAGTCGATCATTCCCAGAGGATGAACGGCCAGCAGGTGCGAGAAATGACGATGCGAGAACGGCAACGGCTGCCCCGGCGCGATCAGCAGCCCCAGGTGCTCGTCCACAGCCAGCGCCGGCCAGCGGGCAAGCTCTTTTCTCCAGCGGGCTGCCTCCTGTTCTTTTCCCAACACCCCGGCCATCTCCGCCGCCCTGGAGAAAGTGAAGCGGATCAGCGCCAGATCGAAATTGGTGGTCTGCGGGAACCAGGCCCTCGGCGAATTGTCAAAAAGCTCCGGGCTGGAGCTCAGGGGTAGCTTCTTCTTCCCGTCCTCGCCGGTCACGGAGACTGCCTCCAGGTATTTTGCCACCTCCGCCAACCAGGGATACGCCCTCTCCCTGAGAAAGGCCGTGTCCATGGAATATCTCCAGTGCAGGTAGAAATGCTGTCCCAGCCAGGCCGCTACGGTGGGGCCCATCGAATACTGGATCCACCCTCCCATGGGCTCTCCGGCCAGGGTGGTGACCCCGGGGACGTTCAGCCCCTCAACCCGGAAATATTTCCGGGTAAATCTTTCAAAGACCGGTTTGTTCTGCCACAGCCATGCCAGGAAGCCCGACTCTTCCTCCAAGTGATTGCCTTTGTAGGCAGGCCAGTAGCTGAGCTGGGTGTTCAGGTCGTGATGGAAATCCCCTTTCCAGGGGGGCAACTGTCCGTTGTCAGCAGTCCATACGGCCTGCAGCGAGATGGGCGGCGTGTTGGGCCGGGCTGCCGCCCCGAACTTGTACATCTCCAGATAATACTGTTTCTCCAGCAAGGTGTCGGGCAGACGGACCACCGAGGCTGCCCAGAACCGCTGCCACCATGCCGCATTCCTCTCCAGGGACCGGTCAAAGCCCTCTTTCCTGACAGATTCAATATTCCCGGCCGCGGTGGGTTGGGGTTTCCCCGGATAATGGGCACTCACCGACCAGACACCTGTGATGCCGTCCCTCTTCTGCTCCCAGTTCACGTGGATCCTGTAATGAAAACCGCCCCAGCCTTCCTGCTCATAGTCGATCTGGTGATCCGTGACTTCCGTTTTCCCGGGGGGATAACCCAGTCTTCGCAGGTCCTGAGCACCCAGCGCAGAGCTGTCAGGAGCGATCCCTTCGGTATGGTAGCGGGGTGGCACCAGTCGTGGCACCAGCGTATCCCCAACCCCTGTGAAACGGAACCAACCCGCCGGAGCATCGGCCTGGACAAAAGATAGCAGACGTGCACCTGACGACCACTTCACTTCACACACTCCCTGCCGCACATACAGACGTACCGAGCTTACCTGTCCCAGTCCACGGGTATCGAACTCCAGCGCCCCGGCAGGGATCTTCGACGGAGCAGGCCGCTGGTCGTAGGGAATGTCCAGCTTCTTCTGTACCTCCTGGTAATGACCGCTCTTCCATTGCCTGCATACCCACGGGTAATTGATCATGGTATCCAGGAGGTGCTTCATCGGCCGCAGATCCCACAGATCCGAACGGTCCAGCGAAAAACGCAGCATCGTATCCCGCTGCCAGACCAGTTCCCCCAGCTCCCCGTTACCCAAAGGGATCGCTTCATCCCAGCGCGTGGCCAGCGAAGTGAATACCAGATCATGTGAAGAAGGTGCCGGCCCCTGCTCGCGGACACAGGAAGAAAAAAGAAATAGAATGAACAGAAGTTTCCACAGGAAAGCCCGGACAGGGATGGAAATGCTTTTTTTCAGTATCATATCGAATCGGTCAGGTTCTTTAACAAATATAAAAATATTCTGTCTTCCGGCCCTGTTAAAAAATAATTGGTATTTTTAATTGTTGTCAACCAAAACACCCGTCCATGAAAAAAAAAATTCTCACCCTGCTGCCTGTCTGCTTTTTGTTCTTCTCTCTGAATGCCCGGGAATGGCAGAAATTCTCTTTCACTGATGCCGGCGGGGTCTATTGCGCTTCCACCGAGCTGAACAAACCGGCCGGTTTTTCCATCGGTCCATACAGTCCGCACAACCTCTTCGACCGGGACCCGGCCACCGCCTGGGTGGAAGGAGAGAACGGGTCCGGC
>CAZYQV010000483.1:0-2798 GCA_964649775.1 uncultured Rikenellaceae bacterium | reverse complement strand
TCCCGGCGCCGTTGGGGCCGAGAAAGCCCAGGATCTCTCCCGTCTTCACATGGAAACTGATCCTGTCGACCGCTTTCTGCGGACCGTAACTTTTTGTGATGTTCTCAACCTTAATATCCATGTATTTAACAGTTTTGAGTTTTGAGTTTCGTGTTTCGAGTTGCGAGTTTTGAGTTGCGAGTTGCGAGTTTTGAGTTGCGAGTTGCGGTTTTTTGTTCAGAGGAGGATCACCGTTCCTTTCTTCTTATGGGAAGGGGGTTCTTTCTTTCCCGGAGGAATGGCAGGGCACAGGGTATCGCCGCGGAAGAACCCGTGGGGATCGGGCAGGTCGAAATGGCGGAAGAACTCTTCGCCGGGCCATTCTCCGAAAGGATCCATAAACTCACGGAACATGCGTTCCATACGGTGCAGTGCCTCCGTATCGGGAAAGCCGAAGAAGAAAGGGTCCAGCCCTTCATCGAAAGGAGAAAAGATCATCCCCGGCAGGGAGTCGGGCATCAGCATCCCCGGGCCGTAGTGCCAGCCGCGGGGACCCGAAAAGAAACGTTTGAAGAAAAGAGTGTCGTCCTGCGGCAGCAGGGTGTCGCCCGACGACCAGAACCACGTATAGGTGGAGTCGTAACGGATGATATTGCCCTGATCGTCGGTCTCTTTGTTAACTGTAATATTGACGACAGGCCCCTTCAAAGTATCGGGGGCCTGTGCATCAACATATAATGAAGACAACAAAAATGTCAGAAAAGAGAATGTCAGGAGCCGTCCTGACCCCTTTCTGCCGCCCATACCGTAAACCCATTTTGTCTTTTTCATAACACCGCTTTTTTTTATTAAAACAGCGTCATTACATCCGCTTTCCGGCAGGTATGCGTAATGGCACGACAAAAATAAAAAGTTCACCCTTTCACTGTCCGCAGCCGGAAAGCATTTAACAAAATTTAACATTCATACCGGGGAACAGGGGATGTTGACTCCCCTTCCTGCCCCCCTCCGTCAAAAAAAAGTAGGGTACCTTACCTTCATTTTGTATATTTGCATGACAAGCATTCATTCATTTTTTTCATATCACACGCCAGACATGAGAATATTTATTATATCCCTGATCTTGCTATCCTTTTCCCTTTTCTCCGGAGCACAGCCCTGGATGCGGTATTACCATGCGGACGATTCTGCCACGGCCTACGAACGTTTTCTCTCGATGAAAAAGGCTTTCCATGCTTATATGGAACAGAAAGGTGAATACCCCGAAGGAGAAAATGAAGGTGAGGAGGGTGAGGAGGATGAGGAATATGAACTGTTTGAGCGTTGGATGTGGCTGGTGGAGCCGCGTTTTTCCGAGGAGGGCACCATAGCTTCGCGCACGCTGTGGGAAGAGATCCTGCGTAAGGCAGAGGACGACCGCATTGGCTCAGCCTTGGGGGACTGGCGTTCTCTGGGTCCGGAGAAACCACCCACAGATCTGAACAGCGGTCAGGTCATCGGTACAGGACGCATAGACTGTATTGCCTTCCATCCTACCGACACCAACATCATCTACATAGGCACCCCTACGGGAGGGATCTGGAAGACGAAAGACGGCGGCCATACGTGGACGCCGCTGGGAGATTTGCTGGCAAGCATAGGCATCTCCGACATCGTTCTTTATCCCGGCCATCCCGACACGATCTTCATCGCCACGGGCGACCGTGATGCCGGCGAGGTGTATTCCGTAGGTATCCTGCGTTCCAACGACGGGGGAAAGACATGGAAAAACACGGGTATGAGCTTCGACCAGGAAGAGGGCTATCGTGTCAACCGGCTGGTCATACGGCCCGACCAGCCCGATACGATGATCGCCGGCACGAGCAAAGGCCTTTATCTGATCACCAACAATGCCATGACTGTCCGCAGGATCCTGGACGGTAAGTTCAAGGACATCGAGCTGATGCCGGGCAACTCGCGGGTGATCTATGCCGCCACTTACGGCAACGAAGCCACCATCTACCGATCGACAGACGGTGGCAACACGTTTGTGGAGAAGAGCAAGGGTATTGACAAAGACAAGATACAGCGGATCGACCTGGCATTAAGCCCGGCTGCCCCCAGTCGCATCTATGCCGTCACCGTCGACAAAGAAACCTCCGGATTGTACAAGGTATACCGCTCTTTTGACCTGGCCGACAACTGGATCACGCTCCTCAGCGGCACCACGACCAACATCCTGGGCAACTCACCTACCGGGAACAGCGACGACGGCCAGGGATGGTACGACCTGGCCATGGTGGTCTCCCCCACCGACGCCAACGACATCTACGTAGGAGGTATCAACATCTGGAAAAGTGCCACAGGAGGAGGATCATGGCATCTGAAGACATGGGGTTATCCGGAGTACAGTGACCAGGGGGTTGCATATATCCATGTAGACCAGCACATCCTGAAGATACAGCCCGGCAGCGGAGCACTTTTTGCCGGCAACGACGGAGGGATATATAAAAGCAATGACGGAGGAGAGACCTTCACCAACCTGAGCTACGGATTGCAGATCCTGCAGATCTACCGCATAGGCACTACCGACCAGAAGCGACGGATGGCCCTGATGGGCAGCCAGGACAACAGCACCATCCTGTGGCGCGACACCAGCTGGAACGTGGTGATCGGCGGCGACGGCATGGAGTGCATCATCGACCCGGCGGACACCAATGTTCTGTATGCTTCTTCGCAGTATGGCAATATCAAAAGATCGTTGGACGGAGGGGAGACGTTTTATCGTATCAAGCCCAAAGATGCTGAAAAAGGAGGATGGATCACTCCCTATCTTCTCT
>CAZYQV010000482.1:0-6087 GCA_964649775.1 uncultured Rikenellaceae bacterium | reverse complement strand
GCACACAGAAGAACGCCTATCACCTGTACAAACAGGGTCTCAACATCATCACCCTGCCCAAAACCATAGACAACGATGTGGCCATGACGGATATCACTTTTGGTTTCGACACGGCCCTGGGTATCGCCACCGAGGCCATCGACCGTTTGCACAGCACGGCCCACTCACATCACCGGATCATCGTAGTGGAGATCATGGGTCATCGTGCCGGCTGGCTGGCGCTGGGCGCCGGCGTCTCGGGCGGGGCCGACGTGATCCTCATCCCCGAGATACCCTATGATGTCAAGCTTGTCGCCGAGTCGATCCTGCAGCGCAGCCGCGCCGGCAAGAACTTCAGCATCGTCGCCATCGCCGAGGGCTCCCTCTCCAAAGACATGGACAACATGCGGCGTGAGCTGGAGGAAAGGCTGAAGAACACGCAAGACGAGACACAACGGGATCATATCAAGCATGAGCTGCACGATCTCGACACCCTCCATTCCAACAACACCATGCGACTGGCCAAGGAGCTGGAAGAGCTCACCGGCCTGGAGTCGCGGGTGACCATCCTGGGACACCTGCAGCGCGGCGGATCACCGTCGGCAGCCGACCGTCTGCTGGCCACCCGGCTGGGCACGGCCGCGGCCCGACTCATCAACGACGGACAATTCGGCGTGATGGTCGCTGCCAAAGGCAAGAAAGCCGTGCCTGTATCTCTCAAGAAAGTGGTGGAGAAAAAGAAGCCCGTGCCGCCCGATCATCCCTGGATCGAGAGCGCCCGTTTCGTAGGCACATGCATGGGGGATACCTTCACCCTGTGATCACTTTTCACCTTTCTCCTGCGCCGTCGCTTTGGGATACCGTATGCGCGCATGGTAAATATTGATCAGCCGTTTCCGGAAGATGTCCTTGACCGTCTTAATATCCCTGAAGGTTATGGGTGCCTCATTGAACTGTCCTTCCCTGAACTGATAGTCGATGATGCTGTCCACCAGCCTGCCCAGCTCCTCTTCCGAATAATCTTTCAAGCTGCGTGAGGCTGCCTCCACCGAATCGGCCATCATCAGCACCGCCGTCTCACGGGTGAAAGGCTTCGGCCCGGGATAGGTGAAATCGATCTCATCCGAGGCTTTGTCGGGATATTTCCGGATATAATTGCGGTAGAAATACTGCACCTTGGTGGTGCCATGGTGGGTGCGGATAAAATCGATGATCTGTTTCGGCAGTTTGTGTTTCCTGGCGATCTCCACACCTTTCTCCACATGACTGATGATGATGGCAGCGCTCTCCTTGTAGGGCAACGACTCATGGGGGTTAATACCACCGGACTGGTTCTCGGTGTAATAGATCGGCTTGTCCATCTTGCCGATATCGTGATAGAGGGCACCGGCACGCACGAGCAGCAGATTGCCGCCGATGGCGCGTATGGCCTCCTCGGTGAGGTTCGCCACCTGCAGACTGTGCTGGAAGGTGCCGGGAGCTTTCTCGGCCAGCTCCCGCAGGAGGGAATGGTTGGTATCGGCCAGCTCGACAAGGGTGGCATCCGAAAGAAAGCCAAAGGTCTTCTCGAAGATATAGATCAGGGGATATGACAAAAGGACCAGGAAAGCATTGCCGGCAAACCATACATAATTTATCCACCCGATGTTCTCAAGACTGCCCTCCTGGATCATCGTATAACCCAGATACACGATGCCGTAACTGATGAAAACCATCACGGAAGCCATGATGAATTTATTGCGGCGGTAGATATTGGTGAGGGAGATGATGGCCATGATCCCGGCGATGAAGTTCATGTAGATGAACTCGAAAGAGTTGGGCGCCAGGAAACCCACCAGCAGCAGGAGGATGATATAGATGAACAGGGCCAGCCGCGCATCGAAGAAGGTACGCAGGATGATCGGCACGATGACCAGCGGCATAAGAAAATAACTGATACTGTCGCTGGAGATGATCCAGCGGGAGATCGCCACAAAAAGGACAATGATAAAAAAGATGAAAAGCATGTCCTTGATGTGTGCAAAGACATAGGTGCGGTAGAACCTCAGGAAAAGGAAGAGGATCAGGAAAGTGATGGTAATCAGCAGCATCTGTCCTCCCAGGATCATGAGGAAGTTGGCCGAGGCCCCCAGCTTTTTCTCATATTCCGTTTTCAGCGACTCGAGGATCTGGTAGGTGCGGGTATTGACGATCTCGCCACGCGAGATGATCCTTTCCCCCCGCTGCACCATGCCCCGTGTCAGGGAGATGCCGGAGGCCATGCTCTCCTTCACCTTACGTGAAGTCTCCGGATCATAAGAAAGGTTGGGCTCCAGGAAATTATGCAGACGCAGGGATGAGAGAAACTCATGCAGACAGGCGGTGTCCACATTCCCCACAGGGATGGAGGAGATGCTCTTTTTAAGGTAAGTATAGGCTCTTTTCAGGGTATATACCTTAGAAGTATCGGTCTCTTCCGCCACATTCCCCCGCATGATCACGATGGTGGAAGAGGGGTTGCTGTCGCGGGTAAAGGCATCCGACACCTCCACGATACCGTGGTCATAAAGATTGCGGAGCAGCATGGCCGTCCTGCCCAGGATCTTCTCTTTCTGCTCCAGCACCTTCTTCTCCCGCCAGTTTCTTCCCGCCTCGTTCTTCTGCAGGTGATAGTTCTTTAAAATAAAGTCATTCCATTTTTTCTCAAACTCCCGGGCATAGGCAGCCAGTTGTTTCCTGGCAACGGAGGTGTCAAGACGGAAATAGGGTTTGAAGTCCTTCAGTATGCTGTCTTTCTCCCTCTGCAGCTCGGCCTCTGTCTTGTATACCGGGAAATCATAGGGAGCGTAGAGATCATCATGCAGCCAGGGTTTTCCTTTCCGGAACTCATACTGAAACTTTCCCTCACGGGGAAAAATGTAGACCACCAGCATGATGGTCAGCAGCAACATGAGGATCCGGATGATACCCGTGGTATTCCTGCGGATGTATTCAAGAACTTTTTTCATGCAGTTTTCTTGCAGAAGGATCATACAAATTTAGGTAAATAATTCATACCTTGAGGAAGATATTTTTAGGAGGACCGTGAAGGAAGGAGAAATATTCATAATTTTGAATGTTGATTGTTGAATTTTGATTGAAGTCTTCGTGAGGACCGTGAAGAAAAAGAAACCATATAAACAATAATAGCATGGCACAATACGGTATCATTGATATGAGTGTGGTTCCCGTGCGTGAGGAGCCTTCCCACCGGTCGGAGATGGTGACCGAACTGGTCTTCGGCGACACTTTTGAGATCATAGACCATGTCATGCACTGGTACAGGGTGAAAGGGTGGTGGGACGGCTACGAGGGATGGCTTGACGAACCGTATATTGTCTTTATCAACGAGGAGCAATACCAGGCATCTGAAAAAGCTCCCCTGTATATCCTCGACAACAAGACGCTGGCGGTATCTCCCGGCAGGGAGGCCGAGACGATATGGATCCCCGAGGGGGCCCGTCTGCCGTTGTGGGACAGCAGGCAGCACACCTGCCGGGCAGGCGACAAGCTGTTCACACTCCCGGGCACCGACGTAGAGGTGTGGAAGAAAAGGGACAGGGATCATCTGGTCCGCTATGCCCGCCGTTTTCTCGGGGTACCCTATCTGTGGGGAGGGACCACCTCCTGCGGTTTCGACTGCTCGGGCTTCACCCAGACCGTTTTCCGTGTATGTGGTTACCGTCTGCCACGGGATGCTTCGCAGCAGGCCCGCCTCGGGAAAGAGGTCACCTTTGTCGAAGAAGCCCGACCCGGCGATCTGGCTTTTTTCGGCGACGAAGAGAACAAGATCACCCACGTGGGTATCGTCCTCGGCGACGGCCGCATCCTGCATGAATCGGGGGATGTGCATATCGACAAACTCGATCAGGAGGGGATCTTCAACCTGGAGGAGCAGCTCTATACCCACACGTTAAGACTCATCAAAGACCCGTTCGATGAATAACCCGTCCGACAGCCTCAACCTGCAGGAGCTGAAGGGGATGTTCGATTCGCTGTCGTACATCCTCGTCTTCATAGGCCTGCTGGTGGTGGTGTATATCTTCATGCGTGTGCAGCAACGGCGGCGTCTCGACAGGATGCGCCGCCGGCAGCATCAAAAAAGGTTGCTGCGATGAGCTACACCTACCGTTACCCGCGGCCTGCCGTAACGGCCGACACCATCGTGCTCTGTTCGCGTGAGGGAGAATGGTACCTGCTGCTCATCCAGCGTGCTCATGCACCTTTTCAGGGAAAGTGGGCTCTGCCCGGCGGCTTCATGGAAGAGGACGAACGGCTGGAGGAGACCGCCCGCCGCGAGCTGCAGGAAGAGACCGGCATCGTCGCCGGGAAGATGGAGTTCGCCGGCATCTTCGACAAGCCCGGCCGTGACCCGCGGGGCCGCACCATCACGGCCGTATATGTCACAAAGACAGAGGAGTGCCAGGAAGTAAAAGGGGGTGACGATGCTGCCCGGGCCGCCTGGCATCCGCTGGAACAACTGCCCGAGCTGGCCTTCGACCACCGGGAGATCATCGAAACGATCCTGGGGAAGAGGAACGATCATCCTTCCTAAATGATCATCCCTGCTCCGACGGTATTGTTGGTAGCTTCGTCGATAAGGATGAGGCTGCCTGTGATCCGGTTGATGCGGTATGAGTCGTAAAAAAGAGGCTTGGTCGTTTTCAGGTGTACCTTGGCGATCTCATTCAATCCCAAAGATTTATCATCATAGATCTTATCCAGGGTATTGATGTCGATCTTGTATTCTATATCCGTCACGATACAACGCATATCGTTGGAGGTATGCTTGAGGTAGTATTTGCCGCCCACGCGCAGGGGGGTCTCACTCAGCCAGCAGAGCATGGTCTCTATCTCATCACCGGTACGGGGAGCCTTGTTCTCCCCCACGATCATATCTCCGCGGCTGATGTCTATGTCATCCTCGAGGGTGATCAGCACCGACATGGGCGCAAAGGCTTTGTCGAGCTGTTTTTCCATCATCTCTATCGTCTTTATGCGTGAGGTGAGTCCCGAAGGCAGCACCGTGACCCTGTCTCCCGGCTTGAAGACGCCGCTGGCGATCCTGCCGGCATACCCCCTGAAATCATGATACTTATCGCTCTGCGGACGGATCACATACTGCACGGGAAAACGCATGATGGTATGGTTCCAGTCGCTGCCTATATGAATGGTCTCGAGCAGGTACATCAGGGTGGGCCCGTCGTACCAGGGCATGTTCTCCGACCGGTCCACCACGTTGTCGCCATACTTGGCGCTGATGGGCACAAAACGGACATCCTTGATCTCCAGCTTGCCGGCCAGTTTCCGGAACTGGTCTTTGATGTCCTCGAACACTTTTTCGTCAAACCCCACCAGGTCCATCTTGTTCACCGTCACGATCAGATGGGGGATCTGCAGCAGGGAGGCAATATACGAATGCCGGATGGTCTGTTCCAGCACCCCGTGACGGGCATCCACCAGGATGACAGCCACATTGGCCGTAGATGCTCCCGTGACCATGTTGCGGGTATACTGCACATGCCCGGGCGTGTCGGCAATGATGAATTTCCTTTTCGGTGTGGCAAAATAACGGTATGCCACATCAATGGTGATGCCCTGTTCCCTTTCGGCACGCAGACCGTCGGTGAGCAGAGCCAGGTTGACCTCTTCGCCGCCGGCACGTTCGCTGGCACGTTCGATGGCCTCCATCTGGTCCTCAAAGATAGCCTTGCTGTCATACAGCAACCGGCCGATCAGGGTGCTCTTGCCGTCATCCACACTGCCTGCAGTGGTGAACCGGAGCAGCTCCATATTCAAATATCCGTCGATCAGGTCTGACATGAGTTATGAGTTGTGAGTTATGAGTATCGAGTTTCGAGTTTCGAGTTTCGAGTATCGAGTTATTAATCCATTCTATCTTTTCAACCTTCAAGCATCAAGCATCAAGCTTCGAGCTTCCTAAAAGTATCCTTCCTTCTTCCGGTCTTCCATGGCTGCATCGGAGCGTTTGTCATCGGCCCGTCCTCCTCTTTCGGTGGTACGGGTGGCTGCCACCTCCTTAATGATGTCCAGCACCGTATTGGCTTCGGAGAGCGTCAGGCCTGTATT
>CAZYQV010000481.1:0-3397 GCA_964649775.1 uncultured Rikenellaceae bacterium | reverse complement strand
TGGTAACCATCCAGACCAACCAGGAGATCCTGTGTAACGGGGATCTCACCGGAGAACTGGAAGCCATGCCCAACGGCGGTACAGGAGCCTATGCTTACCTGTGGGATGATCCCGGCCACCAGACGACAAAAAAAGCTTCTTATCTTGAGGCCGGCACCTACACCGTCACCGTCACCGACGACAACGGCTGCACGGCACAGGGCACCGAGACTCTCACCCAACCCGATGCTTTTGTTGTCACAGCTGCCATCACCGACGTGACATGCCCCGGCAATGCTGACGGCTCCATCATCCTTACGGTCGACGGCGGCTCCGTGCCATATAACTACCTCTGGACACCCGGCAACGAAACCACAAAAGACCTGACCAACATTGGCGGAGGAGACTACACGGTTACCCTTACCGATGCCCATAACTGTAGTTGGGACTCTACCTTCACCGTGGCAGAAGCTGATGCGATCGTTATCGACTCTGTCTCCGTGACAGAAATCTCCGGCTGCAGCGGCAACACCAACGGCGCCCTGGTCGTCCACGCTTCGGGCGGTACCAAACCCTTTGAATATTCCGTGGACGGGGGGACCACCTTCCAGACGGACAGCCTCTTTAACAACCTGGGCGCAGGGGATTATACCATTGCCGTCAGGGATGCCAACAGCTGTGATCTCACGGGCAGCACCTATACCCTCACCGATCCTCCCGGCATAGTCATCGACGATGTTGTGCTCACGCCCATCACCTGCCCCGGCACCACAGGAGCGCTGGTCATCCTGGCTTCAGGAGGGATCAGGCCTTACTCCTACTCCATCGACGGAGGGACCACCTACTGGTCCGACAGCTCGTTCAGCGACCTGCCGGCCGGCAACTACGACATCGCCGTAAAGGATCCCAACGACTGTGTCACGCACGGCAACACCGTCGCCCTGACAGCACCTGAGCCCATCACCATCACCTCGGCAGAGGCTACGCCTACCTGCCCGGGAGACAAGGAAGGTGCCGTCGCCGTCAGCGCCACCGGCGGCACGGGCGAACTCATGTATGTCCTGCTCAACGACCAGCATGCCCGCCTCGACAGCAACCATACCGGCTCCTTCACAGGACTGGATCTGGGGGTCTACTATGTGACGGTCAACGATGAAAACCATTGCGGTCCCGTGTCGAGCAGCAGCATAGAGATCATCCAGGGAGATAATTGTGCCCTGATCATCTACAATGCTTTCAGCCCCAACGGCGACGGCAAGAACGATGAATGGCATATCCGCGGGATACAGAGCCATCCCAACTGCATCGTGAAGGTCTTCAACACCTGGGGCAAACAGGTCTTCTCCTCCAAAGGATACACTGAGCCCTGGGACGGGACCTTCAACGGCAAAGAGCTGCCCGCCGGCACCTATTATTATATAATAGAACTGGGACCCGGAGAAAAAACCTATTCCGGATCGGTCAACATCGTCAAATAAGAAACATCTGAATTTACTATAAAAGACTCAGCATCATGAAAAAGTATCTGGTCATCGTCATATTTTCCACCCTGCTTCCCCTGACTGTCTCTGCCCAGCAGTTCCCCCTGATCTCCCAGTACAACTGGGATCATTACCTCGTCAACCCGGCAGCTGCCGGCAGCACGGACTATATGCCCATCACACTGCTTTTCCGCAAGATGTGGGTGGGGGTAGACGATTCACCCTCCATCCAGATGCTAAGCACCAACATGGAGGTCGTTGACAGGATGGGCGTAGGACTGCAGATTTTCAATTTCGCCCAAGGCCCCCTGCGCCACACCGGATTTGAAGCTACTTATGCATACCATATCCCCTTCAGCGAAGAGGGGCCTACCCTCTCCTTCGGGCTGACGGGATCTTTCTATCAGTATTATCTCGACAAGCAGCAGATGAACATGGAAGACCCTTCCGACCCGGTGCTTCTGGGTGATTCAAAGAAGTTCGTGCCGGATGCCAATTTCGGGGTCTTATTGTATGATAAAAATTATTTTGTCGGCATTACCATTGCCAGCCTTTTCCAGGGGAAGATCAACCTCGGCACCGAGGGGGTTGCCGAACAGAAAAAAGTAAGGCATTACTACCTCAACGGGGGATATAATTTCGAGACGAACGCCAACATCACCCTGCAACCCTCGGTGATGCTGAAGATGATCGAGGCAGGGGTCTTCCAGGCAGATATCAACTTCATGATGGTGTTCAACAAGATGATCAATTTCGGGGTCATGTACCGTACGGGTGATGCCGTGGGCATCCAGGTAGGTTACCAGAACGAGGACCTGCTGTTCGGGTATAACTACGATATTGCCGTATCCGATATCCGCACCCAGACCAGCGGGTCCCATGAGATCGTCTTCATCTATAAGCTCAGGTTCAAAAAAGCCAACTAAGACATTTATATGTATCAGAAAGCCGGGCCTCTTTTGCCCGGCTTTTTTTGTCTCTTCACTCCTGAAATTTATCCTTCAGAGCCTCTCCGATATTCGTAAGAAATGATTAAGTTTATCCCGTAAGAACCAAAACACGGATCCTATGAACATACTCATATTAGGTTCAGGAGGGCGGGAGCATGCCCTGGCCTGGAAGATCGCACAGAGTCCCCTGACGGACCGGCTTTATATTGCCCCGGGGAATGCCGGCACGGCACAGGTGGGCACCAATGTACGTCTCAGCCCAGAAGATTTTCCGGCCATCGAAGAGTTCATCCTCTCCCATGAGGTACACATGCTGGTCATCGGCCCGGAAGTCCCGCTGGTCAAAGGTATCTACGATTATTTCAGGAGCCAGTACCGTTTCTCGGGTCTATTTATCGTAGGACCTTCACGGGAGGGGGCCCTGCTGGAAGGAAGCAAGGCTTTTGCCAAAACGTTCCTGGAAGAGAACAGCATCCCCACAGCACGTCACCGCTCCTTCGGGAAAGAGGACATGACAGAGGCAAAAGCCTTCCTGCAGGAGCTTGAGCCTCCCTATGTGCTGAAGGCGGATGGTCTGGCCGCCGGGAAAGGGGTCCTGATCCTCGAAGAATATGATCAGGCAGTGAAGGCGCTGAACGACATGTTTGGCGGCAAGTTCGGCGCCGCCGGCAATACGGTGGTCATCGAAGAGTACCTTCACGGCATCGAATGTTCGGTCTTCGTACTCACCGACGGCGAGTCTTACCTGTTGCTCCCCGAGGCCAAAGACTACAAACGCATCGGCGAGGGCGACACAGGACTAAACACCGGAGGCATGGGAGCCGTCTCCCCCGTGCCCTTTGCCGACGGGGAGTTCCTGAAAAAAGTGGAAGAGCGGATCATACGTCCTACCATCGAGGGCCTGCGAGAGAGGAAGATCATCTACCGCGGATTCATCTATTTCGGCCTGATGAATGTGGACGGTGACCCGTATATCATAGAGTATAA
>CAZYQV010000480.1:0-4102 GCA_964649775.1 uncultured Rikenellaceae bacterium | reverse complement strand
CAAAGTATTACTTCGCCCTGGGCAAAGTGTACGACGGAATGAACAAGAAAACGGAAGCCTGTGCTGCTTTCAAAAAAGCCCTCCATCCTCCTTATGATGAGAGTGCCAAGTACGAGCTGGAACAGGTGCTTAAATGCAAATAAGAAGAAACAGGAAAAAGACAAAGGGTTGCTGCGGCAACCCTTTTTTTTATCTAAATGACGCATCGGATAACCCGGCAGAGCCGCATTCTTCGTTAGCCGTAGCCCA
Source organism: uncultured Rikenellaceae bacterium (assembly GCA_964649775.1). Lineage (GTDB taxonomy): Bacteria > Bacteroidota > Bacteroidia > Bacteroidales > VadinHA17 > DRPN01. The sequence goes on along the minus strand of CAZYQV010000480.1, from coordinate 3,853 downwards.
TTGCTCTGCCGAAGCTACGCGAAAGCGGGTTCTGGGTGTATGTTCACCGGAAGCTTTCTGCCACCCTTTTCATCTCTTTCACCAGGGAGATGTTCTCTTCGATAGCATTCCCCACCACCACCATGTCGGCGCCGGCGCGGAACAGCTTGTCCGCGGTGGCAGCGTCGGTGATGCCGCCACCCGTGATGAGGGGTACGGTGAGCAGGTCCCTCACCGCTCTGATGAGCTCCGCATCGGGAGGAGTGTCGGCGCCGCTGCCTTTCTCAAGGTAGATCAGGCGGCTGCCCATATATTCGCCGGCGAGGGCCGTGGCCAGGATGATCTCTTTTTTTCTCTCGGGCAGGGGATGGGTGTTGCTGATCACCTCCACCGCGGTGCCGGCGCCTCCGCCCACGAGGATATAGCCTGTGGGGATGACCTCCAGGCCGAGGGTGCGTATCATCAGGGCTGCCGTCACCTGGTTGCCCGCCAGATACTCGGGGTTCCTCCCCGAGATAAGGTTCAGCATCAGGAGGGCATCGGCCTCGCCGGAGAGCTGCAGCAGGCTGCCGGGGAAGAGCACCACCGGCACATCCGTCATCTCCCGCACGGCACGCAACACCGGCTCCACGGGACGCGACACCAGACTGCCCCCCACCAGCACCAGATGGGCCGGCCGCCGGCCCGTGGCACCGAAAAAAGAACGGATGGTAGCCGGCGTATGCGACTCAGGATCGACCAACAGGGCAAAGAGCCTGCCGCCGTCCCTCTTTTTCTGTTCTATGTATTCCAGGACCTTCATCATCTACATGCAACACCATACCATCACATAATCCTTCATCCGCCGGTACTGCAGATCGTACGTACTCTGCATCGTGCCACTGTCCACATGCCCCCTTATCTTCCCCTCCACAGCCGGCTCAAAAGGCTCGATCACCATGTGCGTGCGGAAATTGAGGGCGTTCTTGTCGCATATCTTGTACAGTGCTTCTTTGGCACACCAGTGGATATAGAGATGGTATCTTTTTTTGGTCTCGTCTTCCGTGATCTTCTCGGCAGGATTGATGAAATAATGGGAGATGCGTGAGATACGGTGGGTCATCTGCTCCAGGTCGATCCCCACCTTCTTCTCCCTGCTCAGCAACACCGACGTCAGCTTGCCGGAATGGGAGATGCTGATGTTGTACAGGTTGTTCTCCAGGTAAGGCTTGTTGGTGCGGTCGTAAACGATCCTCGCCTCCCTCCCTGCCATCTGCTGCAGGAGGACCCGTACGCTGAGAAACTCCAGCTTACGTGCTTCGTTACGGAACGACTCCAGTCTGACCTCTTCGTCAGGACTCAGCGATACCTTCTCCCGCAGCTGATCAAAGTCCTCATTGATCTCCCACACGCCCAGCAGACAGTCACTGTCGGTCTCCTGTATGAATTTCAGACCCATTCCGTACGATTAACAAAGTGGAAAAATAAGAAAAAAACTATTTCCAGGAAAAGGTTTCGATCATGTGTACGATATCCTCCCTGATAAAACGTATCACCGGTGCCAGGGAATCCTTTTCGGGCACCAGGTCAAAATAGAGGGCTCCCCGCAGGTAATGACGGGTGCTGTCGGTCAGATAGAACTGCACATTGGAGGCAGCATTGCCGCGGATATCGTAGAGGATGCCGTACACCCCGGCAGCCGTATCGGCAAAAGCCCGCTCATGGATGGCATCGGCCTTGACGGTATGTTTGTATGCCAGCGAATATGTGTCTTCGAGGAGACGGCCCAGCTGATCCCCTACATCCTTATAGGTAAGATGAAGACGGCCATGGAAGGCCGGGAACTCGATATTAAGCCAGCAGGGCTCCGCCTCCGGCTCCCGGTCTTTCACCACCCGGGCATATACGGGATACTCAAAAGTATAGGGACAAGGACCCTCATAACGAACATACTTCTTCTCCGGGAAGGCGATGCGGAAATAACCGTGGGGCTTGGGTGTATAGGTATGCTTACAGGCGGCGGCCAGCAGGAGCACTACCATCACAGGGACAGGCAGCAGCAGCACTCTTCTCATTCTTTCTCCTCCTCTGCTTCGGAGATACGGGTCACCTCGATCTTCTTGATCCTGCGTTTGTCGGCATCCTTGACACGGAAGGAGAAGTTTTTGTAGCGCAGGGTCTCCCCTTTCTCGGGGATCTTGCCCCGCAGCTCGAGGATCAGCCCCGCCAGGGTCTCGGCCTCACCGCGTATCTCGTCAAAAAACTCATCGTCCAGGTCAAATATCTTATAAAAATCATTCAGCAGGATCTTCCCCTCAATCATATAACGGTTCTCATCGAGCCTGGTGAAGAGTTCCTCCTCTTCGTCATGCTCGTCGGAGATCTCCCCCACGATCTCTTCGATGATGTCCTCGAGGGTGACGATGCCGCTGGTGCCGCCATACTCGTCGATGACGATGGCGATGTGTATCTTGTTGAGCTGGAACTCTTCCAGCAGGTCATTGATCTTCTTGCTCTCGGGCACGAAATAGGGCGGGCGTATGAGGGTCTGCCACTTGAACGAATCCTTCTTATGCAGATGGGGAAGGATATCCTTGATGTACAGCACGCCCTTGACATGGTCGAAGGTCTTGTTGTATACCGGCACACGCGAATAGCCTTCGCGGATGATCTCCGTGAGCAGCCGCCGGAAAGGGGTGCGTATGTCCACGGCAAAGACGTCCACCCGCGGGGTCATGATCTCCTGCACATCGAGGTTGCCGAACTTGGTGATGCCCTTCAGGATCTTCTCGTCTTCGAGGGCCCCCTCGCCGGAGAGCTCCAGAGCATCGGAGAGGTCGTCGATAGAGATGTTCTGACTCTTCTTGGCCAGTCTTTTCTTGATGACAGAGGTAGACCCTACCAGCAGGACGATGAGGGGATAAAAGACCACGGAGGTGATCTGCAGGGGGAAAGCCATGAGACGGGCCCAGGGAACGCGTTTCTGTGTGGCATAGATCTTCGGCATGATCTCCCCGAAAAGCAGCAGGAGGAAGGTGATGCCCACCACCTGCACGAAGATGCCGAGGGTGCGTGCCTGTGAAAAATCAACGAGGCGGTTGATCAGGAAAGTGGAGAGGATGACGATGGCGATGTTGACGAAGTTGTTGCCCACAAGGATCGTCCCCAGCAAATGCTCGGGGCGGTGGTACAAACGCAACAGGAGGGCGTCGCTCTTCCTGCCGGAACGTTTGAGCCTGCTGATATCCGACGGGGTGAGGGAGAAATACGCCACCTCCGAACCGGAGAGCAGCGCCGACGAGATAAGCAACAGGATCAGCACGACGAGCAGCACCAGATCGGTCAGGTCGAACTTTCCGAAAGAGATCCCGACGGTACTGAGGATAAAACTAAGATGAGGATCATCTGCTTCCAAAACCAGAGAATTTATGTCCTTGCCTCACGTATTAAAAAGGGAGATCATCTTCTGCCGCGGGAGCATTGTCGTTGTTTTCTTCGGGCAGGGGGGTGGCACTCTCCGCCGGAGTGTCAGCAGCCGTTCCGCCGGCATAAGCACTGTCACTCTTGCGCGTGAGCATCTGCATATTGTCGGCCACAATCTCCGTGATATACCTCTTGTTACCGTCCCTGTCTTCGTAAGAACGGGTGCGGATCTTACCTTCTATATAAAGGGCATGTCCTTTCTTCACATAATTCTCGGCCACCTTGGCAAGGCCTCTCCACAGAACGATGTTGTGCCACTCGGTCTGTGTCACCTTCTCCCCGTCCCTGTTGCGGTAGGTCTCACTCGTAGCCAGGGGAAAATGTGCCACGGGCACATCATTGTCGATATACCTCACCTCCGGGTCCTTCCCTACATTCCCGATCAGTATCACTTTGTTTATCATAATCTTTT
>CAZYQV010000479.1:0-4417 GCA_964649775.1 uncultured Rikenellaceae bacterium | reverse complement strand
TCTCTCCTGAGACGTTCCGTATCGTACGACCGTGCATCACCGGGATGTACTGCATAACGTATCTCGTAATTTGTTGCCATGGTATTTGTATTTATTTGTTTGAAGATATATCTCTCGATGTCGATTCCCGGAACAACACCTCCGGGTTGAGCATCACCTTTCCCGGAGGGCCGGCATCTCCCCTCACCTCACGCAGGAACAGGTTCATGCAGTATTTCCCCATTTCATTGCTCTGCTGGTCGACGGTGGTCAGCGAAGGCCTGATATAGGAGGTGAATTTCTCATTGCTGAACCCCGCCACCCCGAAATCCTGCGGGATACGATACCCTTTCTCCTGCATGTAGAGCAGTGCCCCCAGCGCCGAGTAATCGCTGGATGAGAAAAGCGCATCCGGGACAATCCCTTTTTTCAGAAGCTCTTCCATCGACCGTCTCCCTGCCTCGATCGTCAGGCTGTCATAGATGATCAGTTCCTCGTCGACGGGGATATTGCTTTGTTTCAGTGCATCCAGATAGCCTCTCTTCCTGTCCCTGTATACATTGAGGTACTCCGGTCCGGCGAAATGGACGATACGTCTGTATCCTTTCCCGATCATGTGCCGTACCACCCTGAAAGAGCCCTGGTAGTCGTCGATCAGGATGCGGCTGACATCCATCTCGTTGGGCACACGGTCAAAAAAGATCAGGGGCGTTCCCGATGCCACCACCTTCTCGAAGTGCTCATAGGTGTCTGTCTCCAGTCCCAGGGAGACGAGAATACCGTCGACACGGGTGCCGAGGAGCGTCTCCACATACTGCTTCTCCTTATCCAGGCGGTCGTGTGTCTGGCAAATGATCACACTGTACCTCGATTCGTAGGCCACCTCTTCGATGCCTGCGATAACACCTGAGAAAAAGTCGCGGTTCACCCGTGGCACGATGACGCCGATCGTATGGCTCTTCCCCTTTCTCAGGCCTGCCGCCACCGCGTTGGGCTGATAATCCATCTCTGCGGCCAGCTCCTTGATACGGTGCCGCATCTTCTCCCCTACGCCCGATTGATCACGGAGTGCACGTGAGACGGTGGAGGGAGTGGTATGCAGCCGTTCTGCCAGGTCCTTGATGGTCACCCGCCGGCTACCCAGCCCTTTTCTTTCCTTTCTATCCATACTACGGCAAAATTATTATATTTTTTTCATAACACAAACGTTTGTGTTATTTTTGCTCCCTGCTCTCCTGAGCAGGCATTCATGCAGATCTTTTTTTTTTGTTCTATTATTATATTTAACTTTATTCGCATATAAAAAGAATATCTTTCCGTAGTAAGACAAACGATTGATCAAAACAAACCAATAAAATGGCAAATCATACACGTATCGATGTTGTACTGAAGATCAGGGATACGGGGATCGTTCCCGTATTTTACCATCCCGATGCTTCGCTGGTGAAGGAGGTGGTGAGGAGTTGTTATGAGGGAGGCATCCGGGTGTTCGAGTTCACCAACCGCGGGGATTTTGCGCATGAGGTCTTCGCCGAGGTAAGCCGTTACTGCCGGGCCAACCTGCCCGATCTGGCGCTGGGTGTGGGATCGGTCATAGATGCCCCGACGGCGGCCCTTTACCTGCAGCTGGGCAGCAACTTTGTGGTATCTCCCCTTCTGGATGCCGATACGGCCAGGGTGTGTAACCGCAGGAAAGTGTTGTGGGTGCCGGGATGCGGCAGTGTCAGCGAGGTGAGCCGGGCGGAGGAGCTGGGAGCTGAGATCGTAAAGATCTTCCCCGGCACGTCGGTGGGTGGTCCCGATTTTGTGAAAAGCATCCGCGGACCGATGCCCTGGAGCAGCCTGATGCCCACGGGCGGGGTGGCTCCCACGAAAGAGAACCTGAAAGCATGGTTTGACGCGGGGGTCGTCGGCGTAGGCATGGGCTCGAAGCTGTTCACCAAAGAGATCATCCGCGACAAAGACTTTGCCCGTCTTGAGGAGAAGGTCAAGGAGGTCCTGTTCCTCATCAGGGAGATCAGAGGCGTTCTGTAAAGGCATCTTCACCGTTTCCCCCGAGAGATTTGCATGATTTTTGTTACCTTGCTGTGGGAGCAGACTGTCCTGTCGCCGTCGTGACGACGGAGGAAAGTCCGGACAACACAGAGCACCGCACTTCCTAACGGGAAGATGTCCGTGAGGGCATAGTACCGGAACAGAAAAGAACCGCCCCGGCGTGCCGGGGTAAGGGTGAAAAGGTGAGGTAAGAGCTCACCGGTGCCCGGGGTGACCCGGGCAGCCGTCCGGCTTGCGGGTTGAAAGACCATGTATACCGGCGTTTGAGGGTTGCTCGCCCGATGCCGGGGGGTAGGTCGCTAGAGGCGTATGGTGACATGCGTCCCAGACAAATGACAGGAAGCCCCGCACGTCTTTCACAGACACCCGCGGGGTGACAGAATCCGGCTTACAGGTCTGCTCCTTTTTTATTCCTTCTCCAGCACACGCCCCATTTTTTCCAGCAGCAGGGAGGCACGGATAGGCTTGGCCAGATAGTCATCGAAACCGCTCTGCAGACAACGGTGCCGTTCGTCAGCCATCGCAAAGGCTGTCTGGGCGATGGCCGGTATGCCGGGGTAGATGCTGCGTATCTCTTTCAGGGCACTCAGGCCGTCCAGGTCGGGCATGCGCAGGTCCATCAGCAACAGGTCGGGCTGCTCCCCTTCGCGGCACATCGTGACAGCCTCCCTGCCCGTCCAGGCATGACGTATGCGTATCTTCGTCTTGGCAAGGATGGCCTCCAGCAGATCGAAATTGGACCGCTCATCCTCGGCGATCAGCACATACCTGTCCCGCCAGTCGGGAACATCTTCCGGCGGTGCCCCCTCCTCTTCCGCAGCATGGTGTACCGGCTTTTTAATGGTGATATTGGGGAAGTTAACCCTGAAGAGGGTCCCCTCACCCGGCGTGGAGAAAAGACGTATCTCTCCGCCCAGGCTCTCCACAAGGTTCTTCGTAATGGCCAGCCCCAGCCCCGCCCCGCCGTATTTACGCGTGAAGGAGTTGTCCAGCTGCCTGAAACGCTCGAAGATGGTCTGCTGCTCCTCCTCGGGGATGCCCGGCCCGGTGTCCCTGACCATGAAGGAGAGCCCCTGGCCCCTTACCGAGCAGGTAACCTCCACAAACCCCTCTTCCGTGAACTTGACGGCATTGCCTATCAGGTTGTTCAGCACCTGTTTGATGCGGTGGGGATCACTCCGCACCACGGGACACCTTTTTATTCCTGTCTTATAAAAATGCAGTCCCAGATGGCTCTTCCCGTATTTGTTCTGTATCTCCCTGGCGATCGCCTCCACCTCACGGAAGAGATCGTCGACGAAGAACTCTTCGTTATTGATAATGATCTGTCCCGCCTCCAGCTTGGAGATGTCCAGGATGTCATTGATCAGATGCAACAGCGTGTCGCTGCTGAGCTCTATGTATTTGATATACTCTTTCTTATCTTCTTCCGGCACCTCCGGGTTGGCCAGCATCCCCGAGAACCCCACGATGGCATTCATGGGGGTACGTATCTCGTGCGACATATTGGTCAGAAAAGCGGTCTTCAGACGGTCCGACTCTTCCGCCCTCTTCAGGGCTTCCTCCAGCTCCTTCTTCTGCCGCAGTTCCTCGGTGATGTCACGGAAGGTGCTGACCACATATTCCGCTTCTCCCAGGCTGTTATGGACAGCTGCCGACGAGGCCTCGATGTAAATGATCTCACCGTCGGGACGCACCATCTCATATACTTTGTTATACACCATCCCGTCTTCCCTGAAACGGCCTTTGAAATCGATGCTCTCGCGTGTCTTCTCGGTCATCAGCTCGAACAGGTTGAGCCTGAGCTCTCCGGAATATTCCGGTATCCTGAAGATGTCCATGGCTGTTTTGTTGGCCGTCAGGATGTTCCCGTCGGTATCGATGATCGCTATGCCGTTGAGGGATGCCTCAAAAGCTTTCCGGAAAAAATTTTCATCCGCCGGCTCTTTGGAGGTGACCATCTCGCGCGACGACACGTTCCCCGAGAGCCAGATCAACTCCTCCTGCCGCAGGAGCACTTTCCAGTCGATGGAGAGCCAGGGACCGTCTTCTTTTGCCATGCGTCCCTGGAGGGAGAGACTCGATTTGTCGTTCTCCCTCCCGCTGAAAAGCCACTCCCGCCAGTCGGGGCTCTTCCCAAAGAAAGAAGCAACATTCTTCGGCAACGCCCCCTCATTTATTCCAAGAAAGGTGGCATAACGCTCCAGACGCCGGTTGTAGTAACGGATATCGCCTTTCCTGTCTACCGCGATCACGATAAGCGGCAGGTTTTTCAGAAAGGTCGCTGTCTCTTCCGGCAGGAAAAGAAAAAGTTCTTTTTCTTGATCTTCCGGAACAGCCATATTCTCACGGTTCGTGTCCCCCGATGGTGCCATGATCAAAG
>CAZYQV010000478.1:0-2835 GCA_964649775.1 uncultured Rikenellaceae bacterium | reverse complement strand
CGCTCGAGCATCTCCTCCTCCACCTGCCAGAGGTCGTTGGCGCTGTTCGTCCGTTCCGTATAGGCTTTGGCCAGCTCCTCCTTCTCCGCGCCGGTCATGAAGAGGGCCTTGCCGCGGGGGGCCGTGAGGCGTATCACCTCGTCCGCAGCCGTCTCCATGCCGTTGCAGACGACCAGGTCGGCAAGATCAGACCGGACAGGAACATGCCCGGGGTCTGTCACCGCCAGGGCCGAGAGACGCCCGCCGTAGATGCCCTCTTTCAGCAGTGCCTGTTTCCATGTGCGTATCTTTTTCTCCGAAGGATCCACGACGATCACATCCAGATCGCTCTGTGCGGCCAGGGCCACAGGCAGCGTGCCGTCGTTGAGTCCCAATACCAGGCAGAGGCCCTTCCGTTTGCCGGCAGCCTTCTGGATCTCTTCCGCCTTGCGGATGACTGTCTTCTTCTCTTTCAAGCGATCGGGGATAAGTATCTTCTCTTTTGAAAAATTGAAAAAGTTGTCGTATTCATATTTTGTGGAGATCTTCCCTCCGGCTTCTATCCGGTACTTGTAGATAAAGTTCTTCCGGACAGGTATCTCAAAATGGTGGGAGACCTTTGCCTGTTTTTCCCTGAGCAGGTTTCGTTCGATACGGTTGTTGGAATACCAGTATACGGAACAGGCAACGGGCTGCTCCGTACGAAAATCCAGGGAGACATGCTTTTTATCCACCGGTGTGATATAAGGGCCTGAGGGCAGGAGGAGGGAATCCTCCGGCGTTGCTGCCACCTCTTTCCATCCTTCCGGGAGGGCTTTTCTTTGGTCTGTATTGTCTTTTCCGTTCCTGGCGAAGCAATAGATCTTGCCCTCGCCGGTAGAGACGAAGAGGGAGCTGTCGCCGGCGGCCATGGCATAGACGGTACCTTCGATGTGGCCTTTCCAGAGGGGACGGCCGTGGGTGACGGAGAGGGCATACACCGTGTCGGTGGCGCCGGCGAAGAGCACCGTATCGGCCATGATGATGCGGTGGGCGTAGTAAGTCTTCTGCACCCACAGCACCTCTTTGGTCCTGCGGTCATAAGCCGAGATGGCGTTGTCGGAGAGCACATAGCTCCTGCCGCCGGAGACGACCATCTCCTTCCCCCCTTTGAAAGACATGTATTCCGGCTTTTTTTCCTGCGAAGGATCCAGGTCGACGATCGACTTGTAGCGGGAGGTGAGGGCATGCACCACATGGTTGTCGGGGGTCACCAGCACGAAACAGCCGCCGTCGCCCGGCAGCTGGCCCTCTATCTCGCCGGTACGGCGGTCGATGAAGACCGGCGAGATCCTGCCCTGCGGCTGGATAAGACGGTCGCCGGAGGAGGCCATGGAGCCTTCGAAGGTGACGTTCTCCACCTCCCGCACATAGGTACCTTCTTTTCCCGTCTTGCCGGTACGGGCATCGAGGGCGCACAGGTAGCTTTTCTTCCACGGGATCAGCGAAGCGCCGAAATAGGTGATGCCGTCCTCGATTAGCACGCCCGTACGTACAGGCCAGAAAGAGATCAGGCGGCCGTTGTTGAGGATCTTCTCCTCCGAGCGGGAGGGGCTGTATTTCCATTTCAGCTTTCCTTTTGCGGCATCAACACAGTAGACATACCCGTCGTCGGAACCGAAATACAGCTTTCCCTCCCAGTAGGTGGGGGCAATACGTACGGGTCCTCCCGTGAGGAAGCTCCACTCCTCTTCGCCGGTGCGGGTGTCCAGGCAGTGAAGGGCATCGTCGGCGGTGGAGCCGTACCAGAGACGGTGTCCCACGATCACGGGACTGAAGGCCAGGTCATAGTCGCGCATCGACGGCAGCGGGCCGCTGAGGGCGTAGGCATCCTGTTTGGCAGGACCGTACCAGGCAGGTACCGGCTCCTGCGGGGAGGCATGCGTCCATTTCAGTCCGAAGGTGTTGTCGAAGAGGGCTACGGGCGTGACGGCACTGCGGTAGTTGTCGCGTTTGAACTGGGGCCAGTCGTTGTCCCCCGGCGCCGGGGCATGGTGGCAGGCCGGCAACAGTATCAGCAGCAGGAGGGAGAGGATGGTGGAAAGACGATTCATGCGCGGCTGTTTTGTTTATGTATGTTTTCTTTTTTCACTGATCCTTTTTCCATGAAGAGGATCCTGTCGGCCACCTCATCGGCCTCGTTGTCGTGGCTTACCATGACGACCGTTCCGCCCTCGCGGTGGAAGCGGCTCAGGCGGCCTGTGACGATATGTGCGTTCTCCGGGTCGAGGTTGCCTGTGGGCTCGTCGGCCAGGATCAGGGCAGGCCGGCTGATGAGGGCCCTGGCCAGGGCCACACGCTGTTTTTCGCCGGCGGAGAGCTCCGTCGGCCGGTGAGAGAGACGCTCCTCCATGCCCAGCGAGGCAGCCAGCTCCCTCGCCTCTTTTCCGGTGACACGGTCCCGCTGCAGACGGGCCGCCACCATGATGTTCTCCAGCACACTGAGATAAGGCAGCAGATAATACGACTGAAAGACAAAGCCGGTCTTTGCGGCACGGAGGGCGGCACGCCGGCGGTCGCTCATCTCATAGAGGTCCTTCTCTTCAAAGAACACTTTCCCTGACGAGGGCACCAGCAGCCCTCCCAGGGTGAAGAGAAGGGTGGATTTCCCGGAGCCGCTGTGTCCTTTCACCACCACGAAGCTGCCGGTCTCTATGGTGAGGTCGAGGCTGTTGAGGGCGATGACCTCCCTCCTGCCCCTGCGGAATATTTTTGTCAGGTTCTCGGTGTGTAATATCATTTTTCTTCTTTAAGCATTTCTGCCGGCTCGCGGCTGATGGCGAACATCACGGGGATAAAAGAGGCGGCCATGGCGAA
>CAZYQV010000477.1:0-4601 GCA_964649775.1 uncultured Rikenellaceae bacterium | reverse complement strand
TGACGGTCACCTTCCTGGTGCGCATGGAAGATGTGTCGGAGCGTATCCTCGGCAAGGTCAACGATGAGATGAGCGAGGAGGAGCGGGAGCAGATCGTGCGGGAAGAGAGCCGCAAGATCGTGGAGGAAGCGGTGAAAGGCACCATCTATAAGGCACAGGTCAAGCCTTTCTACCTGGGCAACCAGTACTTCCTGATCGTGCAGAAAGTGTACCGCGACGTGCGGCTCGTGGGGGCGCCCCCCTCGGCCATCGGTAAGTTCGGCGGCGATACCGACAACTGGATGTGGCCCCGCCATACGGGCGACTTCTCCCTCTTCCGCATCTACGCCGGGACAGATAACGAGCCGGCAGACTATTCCGAAAAGAACAGGCCCTACCATCCTGCTTACTATTTCCCTATCTCCCTGAAGGGAGTGCATCCGGATGATTTTACCATGGTATTCGGATATCCGGGCAGCACGTATGAATATGCTCCTTCGGTCCATCTGGAGATGCTGGTGAAGGAGCTCTATCCCCGGCTGATAAAGATCCGTGATAAGAAGCTGGAGATCATCAACGCCGCCCAGGAGGCCGACCAGAAGGTGCGCATCCAGTATGCCGCCAAGAACGCCAGCATCAGCAACTCGTGGAAACGCTGGATAGGGGAGATACGGGGCCTGGACAAGCTGGATGCCGTCGCGAAGAAAAAAGCTTTCGAGGAAAAATTTCAGGCCTGGGCCGATGCGGATCCGCAACGTAAGGAAAAGTACGGCTCTCTCCTGGAGGAGTATGCGAAGCTTTATCCTGAATATGGCAAATATGACCTCTGGTCATCCTGTCTCTCGGAGGTCTTTGTCCGTTATGGTGTCGAGGCGGCAGGGCTGGCACGTTACTTTGTGTCGCTGGAGAATCTTTCTGAACAGGATGCTCCTCAGGAAGAGGTCGACAGACAGGTGGAGGCGCTGAAAAAGAGAACGGAGACCTTCTTCAGGGATTATGATGTGGCGGTCGATAAACAGCTGTTCCTCGCCCTGCTGAAGATGTATGAAGAGAACATGCCGCAGGCGCTCTGGCCTGCCGACATGATAAAATGGAAAGGGAAGGAGGAGAAATTCATGAAGCGTTTCTATGCCAAAACGATCTTCGCCGATGCAGACAAAATGAAAGCTTTCCTCGACGGTTTCTCTGCCGCCTCCCTGAAAAAACTGAAGAAAGACCCGGCCTACCAACTGGCTGCGGAGGTGGGGGATATCTACAGGGAGAAGATCTATCCCCGTTTGCAGGAGCTGGAGCTGCAGAAGAAACGTCTCGACCGCCTTTATATGGCCGGACAGCTGGCCTATCATCGGGGAGAACACCTCTATCCCGACGCCAACTTCACCCTGCGGGTCACCTATGGCAAGGTGAAAGGCTATGAGCCGCGCGATGCGGTGTACTACCTCCACCTCTCCACCCTCAGGGGGGTGATGGAGAAAGACAACCCGGATATCTATGATTATCACGTTCCGGAGAAACTGAAAGAGCTGTACCGCAACAAGGACTTCGGGCGCTACGGCGAGAAAGGCCGCATGCCGGTATGTTTTATCGCCACCAACCACACCACCGGAGGCAACTCGGGCAGCCCCGTCGTCAACGCCGAAGGACATCTCATAGGGGTCAACTTCGACAGGGCCTGGGAGGGGGTGATGAGCGACCTGATGTATAACCCGGCACAGTGCCGCAACATCTCCCTCGACATACGCTATGCACTTTTTCTCATCGATAAGTACGCCGGGGCAGGATGGTTGCTGAAAGAAATGAAGATCATCGAATGAAAAGTTACGCTCTCAGGATCAACGGTCGCGGCAACGCCTGGCCCATACCCCTCGCCCAGGTGCATCCTTTCTATTCCCTGCCGGATGCGCCCGACTATGCCAATGCTTCCTACTCGCTCCTCGAAAAAGACGGGGAGGGCAACGTGGTCAGGGATCTGCTCGTCGACGCGGGCCACGGCATCGTGCCCTTCCTCCTGCGGCACGGCAACCGCATCCCCGACGCCATGCTGATCACCCACCCCCACTTCGACCATACCCTGGGCATGGACTGGATCATACAGAGCTACTACCGTTTTCACGGGAAGAAACGTTATCCCGTCTACGCCACGCGCGGCTGCCGTGAGCAGATCATCGCCACCATGCCCCACATGGAAGGGCTGGTGGCCTTCACCGACCTGCCCTACGGCGTGGCGGTGGAGGTGAAAGAGATGGGTGCGGGCATCACCGTCACCGCCTACCCCGTCTACCACGGTCCCCACGCCCGCGCCGCCGCCATGCTGCGCGTTGCCGTGCCGCAGGCCGGCCGGCACCTCCTCTTCACCGGCGACGTGCTGCTGCCCCTCATCCGGCAGAAAGACCTGGAGACGCTCGGCAGCGTCGACTGGCTCATCACCGACGCCAACAACCGCTTCCCCTGCCCGAAGACCAACCACTGGTCGGTGACACGCCATGAGCCGGAAGACAGGCAGTACCTGGAGCCCTGGCTTGAAGACCTTACTCCCGACAGCCTTATGGCGCCCCACAACTTTCAGAGCTATAACAATTACCAGTACCTGCTCGACTTTTTCCGGGACTTCCCCGGGAAAGAGGACTATCAGCTGACACTGCTCGATTTTGCTGCCCGTCTGCAACCCCGCAATCTCCTGCTGGCCCATTACAGCGGGCTGGAAGATGAGAAATGTTACGGCGGGGAGGTGCTCGATACTGCCGGGCTGCAACGGTGGGCTGTACAGATAACCTCCCGTCTCCTGCCGCACACCCGTGTGTGGGTGCCCGGAACAGGCGAGATCCTTTCACTGACAAAATAACCAGAACTTTATACAACCATGAACGGATATGAACGTATCTCCGCAGCCCTGAAAGGGGAGCCCGCCGACAAGGTGCCGGTGATGCTGCACAACTTTCTTATGGCGGCGCGGGAACACGGTGTCACCATGCAACAGTTCCGCGACGACCCGAAGGTGCTGGCCGGGACCTTTATCTCGGCACAGGAGAAATATCAGTATGACGGCATCCTCGTCGATGTGGATACGGTCACACTGGCAGGGGCGGTGGGGGTGCCCGTCGACTTCCCCGACGATGATGCGGCCCGCACCCCCGGCGGATGCCTGGAGACGATGGAAGACGTGAAAAAGCTGAAACCCGTCAACATAGAGAACTACAGGTATGTGCAGAACTGGCTGGAGGGCACCCGCCTTCTTAAAGAATACTACGGCGATGAAGTATTTATACGGGGCAACTGCGACCAGGATCCTTTCTCGCTGGCCAGCATGATGCGCGGCGCACAGAACTGGATGACCGACCTGCTCATGGCCGACGAAGGACTGATCTTCGACCTCCTCGAATACTGTACCGACATCACCTCGCAGTTCCTGCGCCTGATGGCACAGACCGGCTGCGACATGCTCTCCAACGGCGACAGCCCCGCCGGCCCCGAGATGATCTCGGCAGAGATGTATGAGAAATACGCTCTGCCCTACGAGAAAAGAATCGCTGATCTCTCCCACGAACTGGGACTGCCCTACGGCCTCCATATCTGCGGTAACACCGATATCATCCTGGAAAAGATGCTGGAGACAGGATCCGACGCGTTCGAGCTGGACTATAAGACCGATATACACAAGGTGCACGACCTCTATAAAGACAGAGTGACCCTTATCGGAAATATCGACCCCAGCGGGGTGATCGCCCTCGGCACTCCCGATGAGGTGCGGCGCGTTACACAGGAACTGCTCGAACTGTACAGCGACACCCCCTATTTTATCCTGAACGCAGGATGTGCCATCCCCTCCTTTGCCCCTGAAGAGAACCTCTTCGCCATGATCGAAACGGCCCGGGCGTTCCGGTAGGGGGAGGTGAGTGGTGAGTGGTGAGAGATGAGAGATGAGAGATGAGAGATGAGGGGGTATGTTCAAATGATCATGATCGGACGATACTGCGGCGAAGAAAAAATACCTATTTAAATAGGCATTTAAATAGGTATTAAAATAGGTAATTAAATAGGTATTTAATATTCCTGGACAATCAGTAATACAGAGGGTTGTATTACTGATTGCGTGAGTGTTGCTATTGATGCGTCCTGGTCGTATAACTGCGTACCAACCGTCCCCTCTGACAGATTCATTCATGGAAAATTTTTTCCGGAATCCGGTTTTACAGGAGAAATTTTTTTGAAAAAATATAAATATAAACTTGTTTACATAATAAACTATATGTATATTTGTATCGTCAAACAAAAACCGGAATGCTATGAAAAGTATCAGTTTATCACTTGCGCTCATAATGTTACGGGCCGTTCTGGCGGTATCGTTGCCTGCCCAGGAGCCGGCCGGCACAAAGATTTACGGCGGCAGTGGTTATTTCATGATCGGTTACAGCCGTATGGATCCGGCGGCTCTCAACGCCCGTTTCTCAGAACAGGGCCTCCCTGCCCTGCCGGAGGGCGGATGGTTTCTGGGGGGAGGAGGGCATTATATTTTCCGCAACCTGATCCTCGGGGGTGAGGGAGGGGGAGTGATCTCTTCCCCTGCCACCGGACCACGGTACAACGTAACTTCTTCCGGCGGCTATGGTTTTCTGAACGCCGGG
>CAZYQV010000476.1:0-4173 GCA_964649775.1 uncultured Rikenellaceae bacterium | reverse complement strand
AGGAGGACACTATCTCCCACACCCCCCGATGGTTTCCGATAGTATACTGGTGCCGGTGACCACAGAAATAGGCAACTACCTTGTGTTTTACGAGCAGGTCCCAGAAGGTCTCTTTGCTTACCGGCCGGTCATTGAGCGAGGTACCCGCCCACACCGGTTCGTGGGCAAAGACAAAGATATGCTCTTTCCGGGTAGCCTCCATATCCTTTTCCAGCCAGTCGTACATGGCCGTCCATATCCGTCCGTCTTCCCGCATCTCCCACGTTTGTCCTGCATAGAGGTCGAGCACCACGAAATGAGCGTTGCCATGATCGAAAGAATAGGTCGTATACCTGGCGCCCCGGATGCCGGCACTGTCATAGTATGTCACCCACCGGATGCCATCTTTCTCATAAGAGCCGGCAAGCTCCGGAGAGGGCACGTCGGGACCCCACCGGACGATATCCCGCAGGTGGCCGCGGTTGTAAAGGATGATCCCGAAAGCATTCTGCCAGTTGCAGGCAGGAAAAAGATCGGAGCGTTTGTTGGTGCCGCCCACGTCGTGGTTGCCCATCACCGTATAAAAAGGATGATCATACCCCAAAACGGAAGCGATGGAGGTCCTCACCCTGAAGAAAGGATCCATATCACCGGCCACCACAAGGAAGTCGCCGGGACCGTCGGGATCGCCACCGATCAGAAAAGGCAGCAAGACCTCCCGGAAAGTCCGGTGAAGCGAGTCCCCTGCCCCATACCGGTACATGTGGGTATCACCGGTAACGACGAAATGAAAGGACTGACCGGAGAGTATCCGGACAGACAGGATCAACATAAAAAACAACAGGCTCTTTTTCATTATAAAACAGTCAGTAGGTTCACCACACTAAAATAATCCTAAAATCCGCAAAAGAAAAACAGAAATGTTTTTCTTTACAGATCAACTAAAAATATTATCATTTTCAGCGAGATATTAAAAATGTGGAGATCAAGTTATATCTGCTAAACACACCGGCTCATCACATTATAGCTCCGAATGCATAATTTGAATGTCTTGTCATTTTTTCTATTTTTGAAAAGATCACCCCAAAAAGAGCTGACATGAAAAGAAAAGAAAGATATTCTGCGGAGTCTCCACCTTCCAGAAAAT
Organism: uncultured Rikenellaceae bacterium; assembly: GCA_964649775.1. Classification (GTDB taxonomy): domain Bacteria; phylum Bacteroidota; class Bacteroidia; order Bacteroidales; family VadinHA17; genus DRPN01. The sequence continues at coordinate 3,047 of CAZYQV010000476.1, read as the reverse complement.
GGATCATGGAGCTGGTGGTGGTGTTTCTGGGGGTCACGGCCGGTTTCCTGCTCAACAGCTGGCGGGAACAAAAACAGGAAAGATCCCTCGAACAGAAGTACCTCATTCGTTTTCTGGAAGATATCAACAACAATATCGCGGATCTGGAGAGATCAATAGCCGCCGACAGTCTGTGGAAGGTCCGGGCAGAACCCATATTGCTGTCCATGAAAGACCGCACGTTGCCGGACACGGCAAAAGAACCTGTCAGACTGATGCAGAAGATCTCCAGGCTGGATCTCCAGACCACCACCTACGAAGATATCACCAACAGCGGCAACCTGAACCTGATCAGGAATTTTGAACTGAAAAGGGAGCTGACCCGTTATCAGGTATCCCTGGAAGGGATCCGTTTTGTGGAAGATTCATTTTACGGGTATTTCAACAACTTTGTAATGCCCTTTTTGTTGGAGAGATATGATCTTCTCGGAGACTCTTTCATCGAAAAGAGTACCATCACCTCCCCCCAATTCTCCAATATCTTTGCAGGATATTACTCACTGGTACTCCAGCAGGAGACCACCTACAGACAGCTATTACGCAAGAGCATGGCTCTCAGGGATCTTCTGACGGCATCGCTGGACAAGTAGGACTGTCCTGTCTTACTCTCCCCTGAGGTAAAATTCCTTTTTCAGATCTCCCGCAATGATAGCCATTTTGCCCGGGTCAAAGTGTCGTTCCAGGTCATTACCCATATAGGTGAAGTCCAGCTCGCTCAGTTTGAACATCACTGTCCTGGACTCTCCCGGAGCGAGGGAGATCTTTCTAAACCGTCTTAGTCTTTTCATAGGAGGTATGATCCGCGCCGTATAATCCTTCACAAAAAGATCCAGGGCATATTTCCCTTTTCTCTCTCCCGTATTTTTCACCGTCACCTCCACGATCAGGGTGTCGCCGGCAGTGAGGGTATCCCTGCTGAGAGTCATGTCCGTGAGTAAGAAGGTAGTATAGCTGAGTCCGTAACCGAAAGGCCACTGGGGGTTGTAATATTTTTCGGTCCTCACGGCAGCATTATAGGGGATGATATTGCCGGTATAGCGGGGATAGGAGAAAGGCAGTCTTCCCGAGGGGTTTGATTTTCCAAAGAGTGTAGCTGCGATGGCGTCCGCTCCTTTGCTGCCGGGGCGGTAAGCCATCAGGACAGCGTTCATCTCCGGCACGATGCTGCTGATGATGCGGGGACGGCCTTCCGTCAGCACGAGGACCACCGGCTTGCCGGTGGCAGCAGCTGCCACGGCCAGCGCCAGCTGGTCGGAGGGGAGGGTCAGGTCATCAATACTTCCGGGGCTCTCGGCATAAGCATCCTCTCCCAGACAGAGCACTATGGCATCCACGTGGGCGGCCCGGCGTTTCATCTCTGCTATCTGGCTCTGTGTCACAGGAGCAAAATGCGGGGGTGCCACAGCGACAACATTCTGTTTGCCGGCCACCACCTCGAGGGCTTCCCGTATATTCTTCGTTTTCTGAGGATAGAGAGAATCGACATTGCCCTGCCAGCAATACGACCAGCTGCCGTGTAACGTGGCCAGCGAGTTGACCCCCGGTCCTGCCAGCAGGATCTTCGTTCCTTTTTTCAAAGGCAGTACGGGATCCCCTCTGAGGGTATCATTCTTCAGAAGGGTCATGCACTGACGCGCCGCTACCATAGCTATGTTCTGATACACCAGCCTGCCAAAGTTGGTAGCTGCCTCGGATTCGGGAAAAGGATTGTCAAAAAGACCCAGTCTGTATTTCACCCTCAGGATACGCCGTACGGCATCATCAATCCTGGCTTTGGAGACTTTGCCCTCTTTCACCAATGCGATGAGATCATGATAAAAGGAGAGATCATAGGGGACCATGCTCATGTCCACCCCGGCATTGACAGCTATCATCACAGCCTCCTTGTTATCGCGGGCTATATGATGCTGTTTCCAGAGGGCGATGATGTCTTCCCAGTCGGTAACCACCAGCCCGTCAAAACCGAGATCATTTTTCAATATATCCGTGATGAGATACCTGTCAGCATGCACGGGGACACCGTTCACCGATCCGGAGTTGAGCATGACTGTCACGGCACCGTTCTTCACCCCCGCACGGAAAGGCGGGAGGAATGTTTCCATGATCATATATTCGGGGATGATCGCCGGGGTACGGTCTTTTCCCGTCACGGGCACCGGATAGCCCAGATAATGTTTCAGGCATGCTGCCACCGCCGTCGGACTTTTCAGATCCTTTCCCTGGTACTCTTTGATGGTCTTACGCCCCATGCTGGTCACCAGGTAAGGATCTTCGCCAAAGGTCTCCTCAAAACGCGACCAGAGGGGTTGTGTGCCCACGCCTACCACGGGGTCGAAGTTCCACCGCACCCCGCTGGCGCGTGTCTCCAGGGCTGTGACCCGGGCCACCCGGGCGGCGATATAACGATTGCGGGCAGCCGCCAGTGCAATGTTATGCGGAAAAAGGGTGGACCCCTTGATATAAGTCGCTCCGTGGATGGCATCCACACCATACAGTACAGGGATCTTCAGCCGTGTGTTCATGGCATCTTTCTGGATGAGGGTGATCAGGGAGTTCCACTCCTCCAGGGTGATGGCCTGCGACATGCCGTTCACGGTGGGTGCATTCAGGATCGAACCGATCCCGTAGCCTGTCACATACTCCTTCAGTTTTTCCTTATCCAGGATATTGTCACTGTAAAAAACCCCTATGGTGATCTGTGTCATCTGGCCCACTTTCTCTTCCAGCGTCATCTCTGACAGAAGGGCATCTATCTGATGCTCCACAGGGTCGACATCCCATTTTCCCGTACTGTTGCAGGAAAACAACAGCAGCACTCCCGGCAAGATCAACGACAGAACTAAAAATATACGATTCTTCATTTTTTATTTTTGTTTTTCACTTTATAGTTCAAAATATTTCTCAGGAGCCCGGTACACCTCTATGTTGTTGATAAGGGGACAGGCCCTGGCATCAAGGATGGTGACGCGTATCTTGTTCGTCTTCACCGGTGCAAAATGGAGGAGGCG
>CAZYQV010000475.1:0-6330 GCA_964649775.1 uncultured Rikenellaceae bacterium | reverse complement strand
GGTTAAAGGAACGATTTATTCAACTCGATACTCAAAAACTACGAACTAAGAACCACGAACCACAAACTATTTAACTCGATACTCGCAACTCAAAACTCGTTAACTACTAACCACTAACCACGAACCACGAACTATTTAACTCGATACTCGCAACCCAAAACTCAAAACTCAAAACTCACATGTACACGATCATAGACGGAAAAAAGACCTCGGCCGAGATCCGGGGGGAAATAAAGCGGGAGGTGGAGGAGATCCGTGCCCGCGGGGGTAAGATCCCGCATCTGGCTGCTATCCTGGTAGGACACGACGGCGCCAGCGAGACCTATGTGGCGGCCAAGGAGAGGGCCTGCCGCGAGGTGGGCTTCGACTCGACGGTGATCCGTCTCGAGGAGGATATCCGCGAGGAGGAGCTGCTGGATCATGTGCGTCGTATCAATGACGACCCACGGATCGACGGTCTGATCGTCCAGCTGCCGCTGCCCTCTCACATCGACGAGCAGAAAGTGATTGAGACCATCCTGCCGGGCAAGGATGTGGACGGTTTCCATCCGGTGAACGTGGGGCGCATGGTCATCGGCCTGCCGGCTTTCATCTCGGCCACGCCCGCCGGCATCCTGGAGCTGATACGACGTTATGAGATCCCCACCGAAGGGAGGCACTGTGTGGTGATCGGTCGCAGCAACATCGTGGGCAAGCCGATGAGCATCCTCATGGCCCGCAAGGAGTATCCCGGCAACTGCACGGTGACGGTATGTCACAGCCGCACCGGCAACCTGGCGGAGATCACGCGTCAGGCGGATATCGTGATCGCCGCCCTGGGGAAAGCAGGCTTCCTGACCGGTGATATGGTAAAAGAGGGCGTGGCCGTGATCGACGTGGGCATCACCCGTCTGCCGTCGGACAAGACAAAATCGGGATGGAAGCTGCACGGCGATGTCGACTTTGAGACGGTCGCTCCCCGGAGCAGTTTCATCACGCCCGTCCCGGGAGGCGTGGGGCCCATGACCATCGTTTCCCTGCTGAGGAACACTCTGCTCGCGGCAAAAAATGAGATATACCCCTGAGAAACCGCTTCTGCATCATATTTGTCGTGATTGCGGAGGATTTGTTGTAACTTTGTGCCGTTATTTATTTGGCCTATGAGAGAAGAAAAGGAAGGATTTCCGGAAGAGGAGCGGGAGAACAGGTTGCTGAACCGTTTCGAGAAGATGCGCAGGGAGGGTGTCTTCCGCTATATGGATGTTACGGAATATGAAGAGATCATCGACGCCTATCTCGACAAAGGACAGTACGACAAGGCGGAGCAGACGGTGCAGTTGTCGTTGCGGCAACATCCTTCGGCATTTTCGCTGGTCCTGAAGAAGGCGGAGATCCATCTGGCGCGTGCTGACTACCTCCTGGCGCTGGAGGTGCTCAATCCCCTTACGCGTCTCGACCCCAACAACTATGAGGTCTTCCTGCTGCGGGGCTTTGCCCTCACCCATCTGGAGAGGGAGCAGGAGGCTGTGCGGGATTATGACAGGGCCCTCGCCCTCGGCAGCGGCATGGAGGGGGATATCGCCTTTCAGGCAGCCACCGAGCTGGAGATGAGAGGGTATTACAAAAAAGCACGGGTGTATATGGAGAAAGCCTACGAGCTCAATCCTTTCGACATACAGGCCATGTTCGAACTGGCTTTCCTCTGTCATCAGACAGGAGAGGAGCAAAAAGCGATCGACATCTATGAACGTTACCTCCGCGAAGAGCCTTTCGACGAGGGAGCCTGGAACAACCTGGGTGAGGTGCGCATGAGCACGGGAGAGTATGAGCAGGCCCTCGAGGCTTTTGAGTTTCAGCTGGCCATACATCCCGGCTCGCCCGACGGTCTTTTCAACAGGGCCCGGGCGATGATGGGCCTGGGGCGTTATCCTGAGGCCATCGAGAGCCTCCGCAAATACCTGGAGAAGGTGCCGGACGATATGGAGGCCATGCTGTTGCTGGGTGACAGTTACCGGGAAACGGGCGAGACAAGGAGAGCCCTCAGCTGGTACAAGGTGGCGGCGGCCGAGAGTCCCGAAGATCCGGAGCCCTGCTACCGTGCGGCCGTGCTGTACCGCATGACGGGGATGTCCGAAGAAGCCGAGGTGTGTTGCATGCGGTCGCTGGAGATAGACCCCGGCAATGCGGTTTTCAACCATGAGCTCTTTCTGATATGGGAGTCCCGCCGTCCTGCACGGGAGAGGCTGTTGCTGATAAAAAACATTACCGCCGCCGAGCCGGGGAATATCGTTTTCTGGCTCGACTATCTCTCCCTCCTGTATGAGCTCAGGGAGATGAGCGAACTGGAGAGGGCGCTGGAGGATGCTTTCAGGCATCTCCCCGCACATCCTCTTCTGATGTACATGAAAGGATCGATACGTCTTCTCGAAGGAAAGACCGCCGAGGGGGAGGATCTTCTTGCCGGGGCGCTGGCAAAACACTTTGAAGGCCATGATGCTTTCCTGCAGCGCTTTCCCCGGCTGGCCTCTCTTCCCGAAGTGAAAAGTCTGATCGATAAATTTAAACACTGATACCATGAACTACCAAATGAGTTTTTTGCCCGAACGGACCGCCAGACCCCGTGAAAAAGGCCTGACGATGGTCATGGACAAAGGTCTTGCCCTGCGGGAAGCCGAGGACATGATCCAGATCTCCGGAGAGTATATCGACCTGGTCAAGCTGGGCTTCGGTACTTCGATGATCACCCCCCGCCTGAAGGAGAAAGTGAAACTGTACCAGGAGGCAGGCATGAAAACCTATTTCGGCGGTACGATGTTCGAAGCTTTTGTGATCAGAGGAGCTTTTGACGAATACCGCAAGTATCTTGATCTCTACGGGATGGAATATGCCGAGGTGTCCGATGGCTCCATCGTCCTGCCCCACGAGGAGAAACTGGAGTATATACGCAGGCTCTCCGGACAGGTGACGGTGCTCTCGGAAGTGGGCAGCAAGACCAGCGATGTGCCGGTACCCGACTCGGTGTGGGTGGGATACATGAAGAGCGAGCTGGAAGCCGGGTCATGGAAGGTGATCGGCGAAGCACGTGAGAGCGGCACCATCGGCCTGTACCACAAGGACGGATCCGTCAACAGGAGCCTGATAGACGACATCATCGAACATGTGGACATCGACGATGTGATCTGGGAAGCTCCCGTCAAATCACAGCAGGCCTGGTTCATCAAGCTCCTGGGAGCCAATGTCAACCTTGGGAATATCAATCCCAAGGAGGTCATTGCCCTCGAAGCACTCAGGGTGGGCCTCAGAGGCGATACTTTCTATCGTTTCCTGCCCGACGAGATGAAAATAAAAAAGGACTGAACCGGAAACATCCTCCTTTTCCGGGACGACAGACCTCTCCCGGAGGATGATCTCCTTATCTTCTGCCGTATATGAAAGAACGGAACGAATATTTTCTGCATTTTCTGAAGGGTATTGCCATGGGCATCGGCAATATCATCCCGGGTGTCTCCGGAGGCACCATCGCCCTGATCACGGGCATATATGAACGTTTTATCCATGCTTTCCGGTCGTTCGACCTGCCGGCGGTGCGTATGCTGCTGAAAGGCGACCTGCGGGGTTTTATCAAACATACCGACCTGTGGTTCCTTACCTCTGTCTTCGCGGGGGTTCTGGTGAGCATCATCGTCCTGGCCCGTATCCTGGGATATACGTTTGAATATTATCCCGTCTACACCTGGGCTTACTTTTTCGGACTTATCCTGGCATCCGTCTGGTATGTGGGCAAGACGGTGGAGAGGTGGAATGCTTCGGCGGTGATCTTCCTTCTTGTCGGCGTAGCCATCGCTGCCGGCATCTCTCTCTTCTCGCAGGCCACCCCCAACGACAATGTATGGTATCTCCTCCTCTGCGGGGTGGTGGCCACCTGCAGCATGATGCTCCCCGGCCTGTCGGGTTCTTTCGTGCTGGTGCTGATGGGCAACTATGAGCTGATCTTCGTGGACGGTGTCAACACCTTCAACCTGGCCATCCTGCTGCCGGTGGCCGTAGGTGCCGGCGTCGGCCTGATCGCTTTCTCCCGCCTGCTCTCGTGGGTGCTGCGCAACTACCGCAACGTGACCATAGCGCTGCTGACAGGCTTTGTGATCGGCTCCCTTAACCTGCTGTGGCCCTGGCAGAGAGCTGTCTACAACGAGGCCGGCGACACCATCATACGCTACAAAAAATATTTGCCGGAGAGCTGGAGCGCCGGGGTCGTCTGGACACTCGTCTTTGTGCTGGCAGGAGTGCTGACGATCGTCCTGCTGGAGTACCTGGCTGCAAAGAAAAAGTAAAGAAGACCGCCATGCGCAAGTTCGGACTCATCGGCTATCCGCTGACACACTCTTTCTCACAGAAATATTTTACCGAAAAGTTCCGCGATGAGGGGATCGGTGATGCGGTGTATGAGAACTTCCCCATTGCCACAATAGGGGAGCTCCCCGCCCTGGTAGCTTCGGAGCGGGAGCTGCAGGGGCTGAACGTGACGATCCCCTACAAGGAGCAGGTGATCCCCTACCTGGACGACCTGGCAGGAGATGCCGCAGCCGTGCAGGCCGTCAATACGATACGCATCGTACGGGAGGGGGAAAGGGTAAGTCTGTACGGATACAATACGGATGTGTGGGGCTTTGAGGTGACCCTCCGTCCTCTTCTCCGGCCGTGGCATACTTTTGCACTGGTGCTGGGCACCGGCGGGGCAGCCAAAGCGGTGGGGTACGTCCTGAAAAAACTGGGCCTGGAGGTGTGGTACCTCTCCCGCCATCCCCGCGGCGAGAGGACCATTCGTTATGACGAGCTGACGGGAGCCATGCTGCAGCAGATCAAACTGCTGGTCAACACCACGCCTGTAGGGATGTATCCCGACACCGACCGGTGCCCGGATATCCCGTACAGCTATCTTACCGACGAGCATCTGCTGTATGACCTCATCTACAACCCCGGCGAGACCCTTTTCATGCGTCTGGGAAAAGAACGGGGCGCCACGGCCGTCAACGGCCTTGCTATGCTGGAACAGCAGGCGGAGAGATCATGGGGGATCTGGAACGGGGAACGAAACACATAAGGGGCTGTAAAATGTTGTATTTTTTCAGGAAGAGGAAAGAGCGGGAGATAGAGACGGTGCGGACGATGATCACCATGTACTGCAAGGCGCATCATCATCCTGAGGGCGATATGTGTGAGGAGTGTGCGGAGGTGTACTCCTATGCCACCTTGAAATATCACCGTTGTCTGTTCGGGGAGGACAAGCCGGTATGTACGGTCTGTCCCGTGCACTGCTATACACGGGAAATGCGTGAAAAAATAAAGACGGTCATGCGCTACTCCGGCCCGCGCATGATCCTGTACCATCCCCTGATGGCCATTGACCACCTGTGGCTGGAGAGATGGTCGAAGAAGAACCTGTCCCGTTTTCTGGAAAGGGTCAGGAAGGGCAGGAAGAAGAACGGTAAGCGCAAGAGTGCCTGATATCTTTCGCCCGCCACTGTATAGAAAGACATTTTTGTTTTTTTATTGCGGATTTTGGATTAATTTTAAGACAGGTTCATCTGTGTGAGCCTGTGATCGTAAAATCCGGCATTATGAAGACAAACCTCATTTTTTCCGTTCTGTTTTTCTTTTTATTGTTGTTGCCGGGGAAGAGCCAGTCGTGGCGTCCGGCAGAATGTCCGTTGCCTACCCCCTGGAGTGACAGTGTCTCCGTCGACCATCCCTGGCCGGAATATCCACGCCCGCAGATGGTGAGGGAGCAGTGGATGAACCTGAACGGGCTGTGGGATTATGGTATACGGAAGCGTTATGAGGAGCGTCCCGTGATCTGGGACGGCAAGATACGTGTGCCTTTCCCGGTGGAGTCGTGTCTGTCGGGAGTGAAGAAAAGAGTGGATGAGGGCCAGGTGATCTGGTACCGCCGCACCTTTTCCGTCCCTGCCGCCTGGGCAGGCAAACGCATCCTCCTGCATACGGAGGCTTCCGACTGGGAGACGAAGGTGTGGGTCAACGGCCGTTTTGCAGGCATCCACCAGGGAGGATATGACCCTTTCACCTTTGACATCACAGACTATCTTGACGACGGGGAAGTACAGGAGGTGGTGATGGCCGTATGGGATCCCTCCGACAAAGGCCCCCAGCCGAGGGGCAAACAGGTGAGCCATCCCCGCGGTATATGGTACACACCCACCTCAGGCATCTGGCAGACGGTGTGGCTGGAGCCGGTAGCGGCTCATTATCTCGGGAGCTACCTTGTCTTTCCCGACGTGGAGAGAGGGGAGGTGAAGATCGTTGCCTCCCGTGCGCATCCTGCCGCAGGAGAAG
>CAZYQV010000474.1:0-10902 GCA_964649775.1 uncultured Rikenellaceae bacterium | reverse complement strand
GCATGCTGACCATGAGTGATGTGTACGTGATGCCTTCGGTGTCGGAGCCTTTCGGCATATCGCCCCTGGAGGCCCTGCAGTCGGATGTGCCGGTGATCATCTCGTACCAGTCGGGTGTGGCCGAGGTGCTCACCCATGCCCTGAAGGTCAACTACTGGGACATTGATGCCATGGCCGATGCTATCTACGGGGTGCTCAACTATCCAGCCCTGACGAAAATGTTCAGGAAATACGGTAAGGAAGAGGTCAACCAGCTGAAGTGGGAGAACTCGGCAAGACAGGTGAAAACAATATACGAGTCCCTGCTGAACGGGGCAAAATAACTGAGGATCATGAGAAGAATAAGCTTATACTTTCAAATCCACCAACCTTTCCGGTTGCGGAGATACCGTTTTTTTGATATCGGCAATGATCATTATTATTATGATGATTATCTCAACGAGAGCATCCTGCGGAAGGTGGCTGAGAAATCCTATCTGCGCACCAATGATGTGCTCCTGGGGTTGCTGGAGCGTTACGAGGGCTTCAGTGTCGCTTTTTCTGTTACGGGCATCGCCCTGGAGCAGTTCGCGTTGTATGCTCCGGAGGTGCTGGAGTCGTTCCGTCGTCTGGCGGCACATCCCCGTGTGGAGTTCCTGGCCGAGACCTATGCCCATTCCCTGGCGTCGCTGGTGAGCCGGGAGGAGTTCGTCAGGCAGGTGAACGAGCATAAAAAGGCCCTGAAAGAACACTTCGGGGTCACTCCCCGTGTCTTCAGGAACACCGAGCTGATCTATTCGGATGAGATAGGTGCGATGGTGGCCGACATGGGTTTTGAGGGGATCCTCACCGAGGGGGCCAAGCATGTGCTGGGGTGGAAGAGCCCTAACTACCTCTACTGCAACTCTATCAACCCGCGGCTGAAGGTGTTGTTGAAAAATTTCAAGATGAGTGATGATATCGCCTTCCGTTTTTCCGACCGTAACTGGGATGAGTGGCCTCTGACTGCCGGCAAGTTTGCCGGGTGGCTGCGGGAGATCCCCCGCGAAGAGGAGATCGTCGGGTTGTTCATGGATTATGAGACCTTTGGCGAGCACCAGTGGGAGGAGACGGGTATCTTTGAGTTTCTGAAGGCGTTGCCGGGCGAGGTGCTCAACACGACGGACTTTGTTTTTACGACCCCCACCGAGGCGGTCAGGGAGCTGCAGCCGGTGGCCGAGATATCGGTGCCGCATCCTATCTCGTGGGCCGACGAGGAGCGTGACCTCACGGCCTGGCTGGGCAACGAGCTGCAGGATGAGGCTTTCCGGAAACTCTATGCCATGGAAGAGAAGATACGCAAGATCAAAGCACCGGACATACGCAAGGACTGGAATTACCTGCAGGCCAGTGACCATTTTTATTACATGTGTACGAAGTTCTTTTCCGACGGGGCAGTGCATTCCTATTTCAACCCGTACGATTCGCCGTATGATGCTTTTATCAACTTCATGAATGTGCTGAGTGATTTTGAGATAAGGGTGAATGCGGCCTATGCCGAGAAAGAAGGATCGCCGGAGGTGGTGCGGCTCAACAAACTGCTGAAGGAAAAAGAGAAAGAGATCAGGGCTTATGAAGAAGAGCTGAAAAAATACCGGACAGGAAAACCTTCTGCGACAGCGCGGAAGAAAACTGCCACGAAAAAATCTGCAGGAAAAAAGAGCTCCCGTCCCTCTCAGGCAAAGGGCGGCCGGAAAAGATCATCTTCTTCCGGGAAATAGGAACACCTGAAATGATCGTATGACAGAGAAATCGATCCGGGGGAGGTCCTCCGGAGAAAAATATTAATGTATTGTTCAAAAAACAAAGAGAAAAGATGAAACCAAATTCATTATTTGAAGTTAGCTGGGAAGTATGCAATAAAGTGGGAGGGATCTATACGGTGATCGGCACCAAGGTGCCTTCCATGCTCAGGGAAGTGGGAGACAATTATTTTCTTATCGGACCGGATATCCTCAAAGACAACGACGGGGATCAGGGGGAGTTCATCCCTGACGAGTCGTTATACAGGGTATGGCGTCAGCAGGCTGCTGCCGAAGGGCTTAATGTGCGCATAGGACGCTGGAACCTGCCGGGGAAGCCCAAGGTGATCCTGATCGACTTTTATTCGTTCATTTCACAGAAAGATGAGATCTTCACCCGTTTCTGGGAAGATTTCAAGCTCGACTCTCTCTCGGGGCAGTGGGATTACATAGAGCCTGCGCTTTTCGGGTATGCTGCGGGACGGCTGATAGAGAGCTTTGTCAATTTCAACCTGGGGTTCCAGGAGAACGTGGTGGCCCAGTTCCATGAGTGGATGACGGGGGCGGGGGTGTTGTATCTCAACAGTTCGGCTCCTCATATTGCAACGGTGTTCACCACCCATGCCACGGTCCTTGGACGTGCGCTTGCCGGCAACAACCGTGAGTTGTACAAGAACCTGGAAAAATTCAACCCCAACCAGATCGCCCGGGAGTTCAACATTGTCTCGAAACATTCTCTTGAGTCGCTCTCCGGCCAGGTGGCCGATGCTTTCACCACGGTCAGCACGATCACGGCCAGGGAGTGTAAGTATTTCCTGGGCAAGGAGGTCGACAGGGTGACGCCCAACGGTTTTGAAGACTCTTTCGTCCCGCAGGGCGAGGCATTTGATCAAAAAAGGGCGGAAGCCCGGGATTTGCTGCTCCGTAGTGCGGCGGCTCTCTACGGCCGGGATTTTGACGAGGATACTTTCCTGGTGGCCATCAGTGGCAGGTATGAGTTCAAGAACAAAGGGATCGATATTTTCATCCGTTCGCTGGCCCAGCTCAGGGAAAGAAAAAACGATGACCGCGAGGTGGTGGCCTTCATCCTGATCCCGGCCGATCATGCAGGACCCTGTCAGCAGCTGAAGGAGGTGATGGAAGGGAAACAGGAGAAATATGAAGGCGATCCCCTGCTCACCCACGACCTGCGGTGGCGGGATCACGATGCCATCATGCAGCTGCTGAAGAAGGAGGGGCTGGACAAGCCCGGCGGGAGCGGCATTCATGTTGTCTTCGTGCCCTCTTACCTCAACGGTGACGACGGTATTTACAACCGTCCTTATTATGATCTGCTGATCGGTTTTGATCTGACAGCTTTCCCTTCCTATTATGAGCCCTGGGGGTACACGCCGCTGGAGAGCCTGGCTTTTCATGTGCCTACGGTGACCACCACGCTGGCCGGTTTCGGTGCCTGGGTGAAAGAGTATTACGAGGTGAAGCGGCAGGGCATCGTGGTGCTGGAGAGGAATGATGACAATGATGATGAGGTGACCTCGCGCCTGGCGGCGGCCCTGGCACAGTATGCGGCTCTCCCTGCCGATGAGATGGGGCAGGCCCGTGACGAGGCTTATGATATCTCCCGCATCGCCCTGTGGAAAAACCTGGTTGAACATTATTTGGAGGCTTACCGCAAGGCTGTGGAGAAGGTGAACGAGCGTTTCCGGTCGCTTGACCTGGCGCGTCAGACCGAGCAGGCGCCCTTCATCGTGCCTCCTAAGATGCTCACCAAGCCCCAGTGGAAGCCGCTCTTTGTGGAGTCGCGGCTGCCGTCGCGTCTGAAGGTGCTGGAGGAGCTGTCGTCCAACCTGTGGTGGTCGTGGTATGATGATGCCGGCGCTCTCTGGCGCGCTGTCGACGAGGCCCTCTGGGAGGAGACGGGACACAACCCTGTCATGTTGCTGGAGAAGGTGGATTACAAAAGGCTTATCTCGCTGGCGCGCAGCCGGAAGTTCCTGGCCCATCTCGACAAGGTGGAAGGGGAGTTCCGTAAGTATATGGACGAAAAACCCGACCCTGCCCTGCCGCATGTGGCATATTTCAGTATGGAGTTCGGCCTGCACAGCAGCCTGAAGATCTATTCGGGCGGTCTGGGTGTGCTGGCCGGCGATTATCTCAAAGAGGCCAGCGACGAGAACAGACCGATGACGGGCGTCGGGCTGTTGTACCGTTATGGTTACTTCAAGCAGGTGCTCAGCAGCAACGGCGAGCAGCAGGAGGTGTATGAGGCGCAGCAGTTCTCCCATCTACCTGTCCTGCCCGTCAAAGATGCTCAGGGCAACTGGATGTCGGTGCAGATCGCTTTCCCGGGACGTGTGGTGACGGCCAAGATATGGGAAGCCCGTGTGGGGCGTGTCTCTCTCTACCTGCTGGACACCGACCTGGAGGAGAACCAGGAGCGTGACCGGCAGATCACCCATCATCTCTACGGTGGCGACCGCGAGAACAGGCTGAAGCAGGAGCTGCTTCTTGGTGTGGGCGGCATACGTGCTTTGCGGGTCCTGGGGATACGGGCCGACATCTTCCACAGCAATGAAGGCCATTCGGCTTTCATCGGCCTGGAGCGTATCAACTGTCTCATCAACGAGCACAACCTCTCTTTTGCCGAGGCCCGTGAGGTGGTCAGGGGCTCTACGCTCTTCACCACCCATACGCCTGTGCCGGCCGGTCATGACCTGTTTGATGAGAACCTGTTGCGCACCTACCTGGCACATTACCCCGACAGGCTGAAGATCTCCTGGGACGAGCTGATGAACCTGGGCAGGAAGAACGCCGGCGACAAGAACGAGAAGTTCAACATGAGTTTTCTTGCGGCCAACCTCTCCTCCGAGGTGAACGGGGTGAGCCGTCTGCACGGTGAGGTGAGCCGCGACCTCTTTAAAGACCTGTGGCCCGGATTCCTCAGGGAAGAGCTGCACATAGGCTATGTGACCAACGGTGTGCATTATGATACCTGGACCTCCTCGGGATGGAAAGACTTTTTGCTGGAGAGGACGGGCAGCGGTGAGGAGGTGCGGCCCTGCCACGACAGCTGGAAGAAGATCGCAGAGATCCCGGATGAGGAGATCTGGAACTTCAGGAACAAGGTCAAGGGAGAGATGATCCGTTACATTCGTGAACGCTTCACCAAGAACGGCACGCGCCGTCATGAGTCGCCCCGCAAGATCATCGAGATCAACAGGCGTCTGCGGGAGGATGCGCTGACCATCGGTTTTGCCCGCCGTTTTGCTTCGTACAAGCGGGGTACGCTCCTCTTCCGGGATATAGAGCGTCTGAAGAAGCTCGTCAACGACGAGGAGCGGCCTGTACAGTTCCTCTTTGCCGGCAAGGCCCATCCCCAGGATACCGAGGGCAAGAAGCTGATCAGCGAGATCTACCGTATCTCCCGCCTGCCCGAGTTCAAGGGCAAGATCCTTTTCCTGGAGGACTACGACATGGAGCTGGCGGCCATGCTGGTGCAGGGGGTGGACATCTGGCTCAACACCCCCACACGGCCGCTGGAGGCCTCCGGCACGTCGGGCGAGAAAGCGGTGATGAACGGCACTATCCATTTCAGTGTCCTCGACGGCTGGTGGGTGGAAGGCTATCGCCCCGGCGCCGGCTGGGCCCTGCCGCAGGAGCGCACCTATCAGAACCAGGACCTGCAGGACGAGATGGATGTGGAGATGATCTACTCCATCCTCGAGAACGAGATCATCCCCCTCTATTACGACCGCAACAAAGAAGGTGTGGCGGAAGGATGGATCAGTGTCGTCCGAAAAAACCTGCTGGAGGTGGCTCCCTCTTTCACCATGTACCGGATGATGCAGGATTATTATGAGCGGTATTACCTGAAGATGTTTGAGCGGAGCAAACTGCTGACGAAGAACCGCTATGAGCAGGCGCGTCTCCTGGCGTTGTGGAAGTATCAGGTATACAGCAACATGGAGAATATACGCGTGGTGTCGAGCGAGTTCAGTGACGAGGGGGAGTGCCGTGTGGGAGAGGAGTATACCGGCTCGGTGGTCCTGGAGCTGGGAGAGATCTTGCCCTCATGGATACAGGTAGAGCTGGTGGTGACCGACCGCGACAAGAACGGAGACATCGTGCTGGTGTTCAGGCAGCCGTTTGAGCTGCTCAGGCAGGAGGGCTCCAAAGCATGGTATACGATCACGGTGTCGCCTACCACGCCGGGGTATTTCTTTTACGATGTGCGTATCGTGCCGACACATCCTCTGCTGCCCCATCCGCAGGACATCAATATGGTGATGTGGATATGAGGGAAGGTCACCTGACGGGTGGCGGGAGATGTCTTTTCATGACGACGGCCGTGCGGGCCGGCAGGTAAAGCCTTACATAGAAAGGATCGGAGGAGTACCATTTCCCGAACTTCTGTGCCGGGTAGGTGATCGAAGTGTCGATACGTCCCTGGCCGCCATAGGCGGTGGCGTCGGTATCGAGGAGGATGTGGTAGGTGCCGCTGCCTACGGGTATGCCGTAGTCGGTGAAGGAGACGGCGGGGTTGAAGTTGAACACGAAAAGAAGATCTTTCCGTGAGAAAGCCAGTACCTGGTCCTGCTCGTTGGCAGTGATGAGGAAGGGGAAGAGCAGGTCGTAGATCTTTTCTTCCCGCAGCAGGTGTATCATGGCCCTGTCGAAGTCGCCCAGCTCGTGGTAGTGGAGTCCTTTGTCGAGGAGGAGGCTCCATTGGCGGCGGGCGTACTGGTATGACCAGTTGTTCCCTTCGCGGGGGAAGTCGATCCACTCGGGATGGCCGAACTCGTTGCCCATAAAGTTGAGATAGCCCCCGCCGGCGGTGGCGGCGGTGATGAGGCGGATCATCTTGTGCAGGGCCAGTCCCCTGTCGATGACAAGATGGTGATCGCTCTTGGCCATGTGGAAATACATCTCTTTATCCATCAGACGGAAAGCGATGGTCTTGTCGCCCACCAGGGCCTGGTCGTGTGATTCGGCGTACGAGATGGTCTTCTCATCCTCGCGGTGGTTGCTCAGCTCATGGTAGATCATGCCGACGTCCCACTGTTCGTCGGGGTACTCCTTGATGAGCCTGATCCAGAAATCGGGCACACCCATGGCCAGGCGGTAGTCGAAGCCGATGCCTCCTTCTTTCACGGGGATGCCCAGGCCGGGCATGCCGCTCATCTCCTCAGCGATGGTGAGGGCATGTCCCCTGACCTGATGTACCAGCTCGTTGGCCAGGGTGAGGTAGAGGATCGCATCCTCGTCCTGTTCGCCGTTGTAATAGTTCTCATAGGAGGTGAAGTCTCTGCCGAGGCCGTGGTCGAGGTAGAGCATGGAGGTGACCCCGTCGAAACGGAAACCGTCGAAGGAGTACTCCTCGAGCCAGTATTTCAGGTTGGAGAGGAGGAAGTGGAGCACCTCGTGTTTGCCGTAGTTGAAACAGAGGGAGTTCCAGGCAGGATGTTCGCCCCTTTCCCCTTCGTGGAAGTACTGGCTGCGGGTGCCGTCGAAGAGGCCCAGCCCTTCCACTTCGTTGCGGACAGCATGGGAGTGGACGATGTCCATGATCACGCGTATGCCATAGTCGTGTGCCTTGTCGATGAGCGACTTCAGATCGTCGGGAGTGCCGAAACGGGATGAAGCCGCAAAAAAGCTGGAGATGTGGTAGCCGAAAGAGCCGTAATAGGGATGTTCCTGGATGGCCATCAGCTGTATGGTGTTGTATCCGCTTTCGGCAATATAGGGGAGGAGCTGGTCGCGGAACTCCGCATAGGAGGAGACACGCTCCTCTTCCCCGCTCATGCCGATATGGGCTTCATAGATAAAAGGTGCTTCTCCGGCGGGGGTGAAATTTTTTGTTCTCATCCGGTAGGGACGGGGAGGATCCCACACCTGGGCGTTGAACAGCAGGGTCTTTTCGTCCTGCACCACGCGTGTGGCATAGGAGGGTATGCGTTCGCCGGCGCCGCCATCCCAGTGTACGGAGAGATGGAAAAGATCCAGGTGGGAGAGGCGGTCGTGCGGGAGATGCAGCTCCCATACGCCGTCGGCCACAGCCTGCAGGCGGTATGCTTCTTTTTCCTGCCATTGCGACCCTTCGCACAAAAAATAGATCTGTGTGGCATGAGGGGCCCATTCGCGGAAGACCCACTCTTTTTTCTTTTTGTGAAGACCGAAATAGTGATGACCGTTGGCAAAATCCTTCAGTTTTTTCCCGGCGGCAAGCACTTCTCTTACCTGACGGTACCGGTGCCACCGTCCTGTGATCACCTTTTCGTAAGGCTTCAGCCAGGGGTCACGCTCTACATATTCCGGTACTTTCATGGTCTTCTGTGGCATTGGGTGCATACGAATATACTAAAATTCTCCCGACGCGGGGATGATCGCCGGCAGGCCTTTGATCTTTTCCGGTCGCGGAGAACAACTTCCTGTTCTTTTTATAACTTTGCACCGCATTTTTCCATACGGGGCAGCATGATCGTATATCATTCTTTGGAGAAGATAAAGGTACGGAAACCTGTGGTGAGCATCGGAGTTTTTGACGGAGTTCATGCGGGTCACCGGCATCTTTTCAGGAGGATGAAAGAGGAAAGCCGTCGCAACGGCGGCGAGACGATGGTCATTACTTTCTGGCCCCATCCGCGCATCGTGCTGAACCATCATCCCGGGAAGATAAAATATCTCTCGACGATACAGGGCAAGCAGGAGTTGCTGGAAGCCTG
Source organism: uncultured Rikenellaceae bacterium (assembly GCA_964649775.1). Taxonomy (GTDB): domain Bacteria; phylum Bacteroidota; class Bacteroidia; order Bacteroidales; family VadinHA17; genus DRPN01. Next base: position 2,420 of record CAZYQV010000474.1, on the reverse strand, counting down.
CGGTATCGACCATCTCGTGGTCCTCGAGTTCAACGAGGCGATCCGCAGCATGGATGCCCGGGAGTTTGTGGAGAGGATCCTGGTGGAAAAGATCGGCGTGGATACGCTGGTGATGGGTTTCGATCATGTTTTCGGTCGCGACAGGCAGGGGGACTATGAGCGGGTCTCGCAGATAGGCCGCGAGCTGGGTTTTCGTGTGGTGAGGGTGGAGGCCCTGAGAGTGGAGGGCAAAACCGTCAGCTCGACCCTTATCCGTGATCTGCTGTGGCAGGGAGAGGTGGCCGGGGCGGTGAAATACCTGGGATATCATTATTTCATCATCGGCCGCATCGTGGCAGGCAAACGCATAGGCCGCAGCATGGGCTTCCCCACGGCCAACATACGGCCCGACGATGAGCACAAGCTGATTCCTGCCGACGGGGTCTATGCCGTGAAGGTCCTGATCTCGGGAACGGAATACGGGGGGATGCTCAACATCGGGATACGCCCCACCGTCAACAACGGCTTTCCGGAGAAGACCATCGAGGTGCATATCTTTGATTTCCACGGAGATATTTATGGTCAGGACGTGAAGGTCACATTTATCGACCGCATCCGCGAAGAGAAAAAGTTCGACCGCATCGAAGCGCTGGCGGCACAGCTGGAGGAAGACAAGAAAAAGACGATGGAGATCCTGGGGAGAGAAACGCTAGCCGGTGAAGGAGGAACGAAGAACAAATAGTTGACGGATTGCGGATTCGTTTGTATTTTTGTGCAAATAACTTAAAATGATAAAGAATGAATGTAACTGAGACAATTGTTTCTACCCTGCCTTACAAGGTGAAGGATCTGTCGCTGGCCGCTTTCGGCCGCAAGGAGATTGAGCTGGCAGAGAAAGAGATGCCGGGGCTGATGGCCCTGCGTAAGAAATATGCCGGTGAGAAACCCCTGGCGGGGGCGCGCATCACCGGATCGCTGCACATGACCATCCAGACGGCCGTGCTCATCGAGACCCTCCTGGAGCTGGGAGCCGATGTGCGGTGGGCCAGCTGTAATATTTTCTCCACACAGGACCATGCGGCGGCGGCCATGGCTGAGCGGGGTGTTCCCGTCTTTGCCTGGAAGGGCGAGACGCTGGAAGAGTATTGGTGGAGCACTGTGCAGGCCCTCTCTTTCCCGGAGGGCAAAGGGCCCAACCTGATCGTCGATGACGGAGGAGATGCCACGCTGATCATCCACAAAGGATATGCTGTGGAAGAGAACCCTGCCCTGCTTGAGGAGAAAGGAGCCAACAGGGAAGAGCAGATCATCATAGACACCCTGCGCCGTGTGTATAATGAAGATCCTACCAAATGGCACCGTCTGGTGGAAGAGTGGAAAGGCGTGTCGGAAGAGACCACCACGGGTGTGCACCGTCTCTATCAGATGAAAGAAAGAGGCGAGTTGCTGGCGCCGGCCATCAATGTGAATGATTCGGTGACCAAGTCGAAGTTCGACAACCTGTACGGATGCCGCGAGTCGCTCGCCGACGGTATCAAACGGGCTACCGATATTATGCTTGCCGGCAAGGTGGTCGTGGTATGTGGGTACGGTGATGTAGGCAAAGGCTCGGCCCAGTCGATGCGCAATTTCGGCGCGAGGGTGATCATCACCGAGATCGATCCTATCTGTGCCCTGCAGGCTGCCATGGAAGGCTATGAGGTGAAGACCGTCGAGGAGGTGCTGGACATCGCTGATATCTTTGTCACAGCCACCGGCAATAAAGACATCATCACCATCGACCACATGGCGAAGATGAAAGATCAGGCGATCGTCTGCAACATAGGACATTTCGACAATGAGATACAGGTGGACGAGCTGGAGAACTATCCCGGCATCCGCAAGGAGAATATCAAGCCGCAGGTGGATCAGTACCATTTCCCCGACGGTCATTCCATCATCCTGCTGGCCGAGGGACGCCTGGTGAACCTGGGATGTGCCACGGGTCACCCCTCCTTTGTCATGAGCAACTCTTTCTCCAACCAGACCCTCGCCCAGATAGAGCTCTGGAAGAACGATTATGCAGTGGATGTATACCGTCTGCCCAAACATCTGGATGAGGAGGTGGCACGGCTCCATCTGCCGCAGCTGGGAGTAAATCTTACCAAACTCTCCCCCGAACAGGCCGATTATATCGGTGTGCCGGTGGAGGGGCCTTATAAGCCGGATCATTACAGGTATTGATACGGGAAATTCCCAGGAGATAGTTCCTTGTCAGGAATGGATAAAAAAATACACATCCCCGTGATGTGTATTTTTTTTGCTTTCCGGCAGCGTATCAGTTATAGACGTGGACGATCTGTCCGTCGAAAGCGGTCCTGTATCTTCTCAGGGGATAACGGGAAGGACTGTCATCGGTGGGATAGCCGTAGCTGGGCAGGATATACTTCGAATGACATTTC
>CAZYQV010000473.1:0-11060 GCA_964649775.1 uncultured Rikenellaceae bacterium | reverse complement strand
ACATAATAAATGGAAAACAGTATTGAATATCAGGGCCGGAAAGTTTTTTACGAGGTGACGGGCAGGGGAGAACCGGTGGTATTGTTGCACGGCTACCTCGAGTCGTTGCGTATCTGGGACGGTTTTGCCGGAGAGCTGGCGCAACGGTATATGGTGATCAACATTGACCTGCCGGGGCATGGTATGTCGGAGCTGCTGGGTGATACCCATCCCATGGAGGAGCTGGCGGCTGCGGTGAGAAAAGTTATTTCCGCGGTTGTTCCGGGAGAAAAAATATTGCTTGTGGGCCATTCCCTCGGCGGGTATGTCACCCTGGCTTTTGCGGAAAAATATCCGGAGATGCTTTCGGGCTTCTGCCTCTTTCATTCCCATCCCCTCGCGGATACGGATGAGGTGAGACAGAACAGACGAAGGGAGATCGGTCTGGTGGAAGCAGGGAAGAAAGAGTTGATCTATCAGGTCAATGTCCCCCGGGCATTTGCGGAAGAGAATGTTGAAAGGTTGCGTGAGGAGGTGACCCGGGCTACGGAGATTGCCAAGAGCACCCCCGACGAAGGGATCATTGCCATGTTACGGGGTATGATGCTGCGGCCCGACAGAAAAGTCCTTTTTGAAGAGGCTACTGTCCCCGTTTTGTGGATCCTGGGGAAGGGGGACCGGTATGTCTCTTATGAAAAGATCACGCGGGCGGTACATCCTTCAGACAAGGTACGAACTGTTGTGCTGGAGCGGTCCGGCCACATGGGGTTCATCGAGGAGCGTGAGAAAGCCCTGGAAGTTCTTACCGGTTTTGCAAATACGATATGGCCCGTTGCAGGGCAGCATCGATCTCGCGGATGATCGGGTAAAATCCCTGGTCATCCATCACATCTCTGCCGATATATGCCTTGATCTGTGTGGTCAGTAGTTTTTTCGCCCCGTCGATCTCTTTTTGTACAGGTTTTACCCCTTTCTTTTTGGCATAGCTGATAAAAGCCTGCAGCAGGTCCTGTTCGTTCAGGTATTGCTCGAGGGCTTTGACATCTTTGAACGTTTCCAGTTTTTCCCTGTGCTGGTCGGTATAAGCCAGCGCAAAACGGTAGATCAGTCCCAGGTTCCTTACCTTCATAAAGTAGGGGGTCATGCCGGTGGTGTCCAGCGGTACGAAAATATCGGGCATGATCCCGCCGCCGCCGTATACGGTTTTGCCGCCGGGGGTGGTATATTTCAGTGAGTCGGGGAAATGGATGCTGTCGGCCGATTCAAATTCCCCTTTGATGAAGCGTTCGTTGATGTCGTTATAATATTCTTCGACACCTTTATTGTAAGGTTTCTGGATACACCTTCCCGAGGGGGTGTAATAACGTGCCACAGTGAGGCGCAATACGGAGCCGTCGCGCAGGATGAAAGGCTCCTGTACAAGACCTTTCCCGAAGGAACGTCTACCGATGATGGTGCCCCGGTCGTTGTCCTGGATCGCGCCGGCCACGATCTCGCTGGCCGACGCCGACCACTCGTCGATGAGGATCACCAGGTCGCCTGTGGTGAAAACGCCCTCATTTTGGGCATATACCATCTGTTTACGTTTATTGCGGCCCATCGTGTAGACGATCAGCTTGCCCTTGGGTAAAAACTGGTCAGCGATATGGATAGCAGCATCAAGGTATCCGCCGCCGTTGCCCCGCAGGTCGACGATCAGCTTTGTGGGAGATGTCGGCGACTGCATCAGGCGGTCGAAAGCCTGCAGGAACTCTTCGTTGGTAGTGCGGGCGAACTTGCTGATCTTTATATAACCGATGCTATCGGACACCATGTAGGCTACATCCACGCTCTTCAGAGGGATCTTGTCGCGTGTGATTTCAAAGGTGAGAAGGCTATCCACCCCTTTTCTTTTGATCCCCACGGTCACTTTGGTGCCCCGGGGCCCCCGCAGCATCTTGACGACGTCGTTCTGGTCGATATGCTGTCCGGCCACCAGCGAATCGTCGATGGTGATGATCCTGTCACCGGCTTTGATGCCTACACGTTCTGACGGCCCGCCGTGAATAACGCTCATCACGATGATCGTATCGTCGGGCATGTTAAAAGAGATACCTATGCCGTCGAAGTTACCGCGCAGGGGCTCGTTCACCTGGGCTACCTCTGTGGCAGGGATGTATACGGTGTGAGGATCAAGGTCCTTGAGCATGGCAGGGATAGCCACCTCCTCCAGACGGCCCACATCCACCGAATCCACATAGTCCTGCCGTATGTAGGTGAGCACCTGGTCAACCTTCGATTCACGGGGATAGATAACTACACCGGACGGTTTGCGGGGTGAGGGCAGGAACAGCCCGATGACCAGCCCGATGACCAGTACGACGGATAATAACAAAGGAAGGTATGTGTTCTGTTTTCTGTTCAGTGCCATTATTTTTCTTCTTTTAGCTGTACGACTTCGATTCCTGCTTTTCGCAGAAGACGCAGTCCCGAATCATCATGATATAGTTCAGCGAATACCACTCTCCTGATCCCTGCCTGAATGATCAGTTTTGAACATTCGATGCAGGGGGAGGTTGTCACATAGAGGGTAGCGTTCTCACTGCTGTTGCCCGATTTTGCCACTTTGGTGATGGCATTGGCTTCGGCATGGAGCACATAGGGTTTGGTATGGCCCTCTTCATCTTCGCAGACGTTCTCAAAACCTGCAGGGGTGCCATTGAACCCGTCAGAGATGATCATGCGGCCCTTGACGATCAGGGCTCCTACCTGTTTCCTCTTGCAATAGGAATTTTTCGACCATATCCTGGCCATCTCCAGGTAACGTTTGTCAAACTGCAGTTGCCTGGCTCCGTATGGTTTTATCTCTTTTTCATCCATAGCGATGGAAAATAACCCCACCCAACGCATCAATCCAGCTCTTACGAGCTTGCGAATGCGTAATTTGGGATAAAAAAAGCCCTTATCAAGGGTCTTGCCATTATTGTACCCAGGGCCGGGATCGAACCGGCACGGTATTACTACCACTGGTTTTTGAGACCAGCGCGTCTACCAATTCCGCCACCTGGGCATGGTAAAAATTTGATCCGTAAAAATATCAAAGAGCAATAGTATACAAAAGTCTTTTTATCTCTGTTATCCAGGTGGCGGAATTGGCCGCCCTGCAGTCGGGCTGCTCGCTAAAATGACCCACCGGGTCATTTTTTTACGCTCGCCCCTGCCACCTGAGCGTTTTTGAAGCTTGAAGCTTGATGCTCGAAGCTTGAAGCTTGAAATGGATAAATCAAAAAACCTTCGTCGTTCACCGTTCAATGGTCATCTTTCCAAACGGGTTTGCGAAGATAAAAATTTGTTTTGATACCGTCAAGCTTAGGGAGGGAAGCATGGTCATAATATTTCAGAGCTTTTCCCTGCCGGCCATGCGGACCGCCTTTTCCCGGAGCACTTTTTTGACAGTGGTGTAGATCCCTTCGGGGTCGAAACCGCATTCCCGGTACAGTTCCTGTTGTTTGCCGTGACTGATAAAGCGGTCGGGCACCCCCAGGCGTGTGACGTGAACAGGATAATGATGTTCGTTGAAAAACTCCATCACAGCACTGCCGAACCCTCCCGTGATCACACCATCTTCGACCGTGATCACCTCATCAAACTGTGAGGCGACACGGTGGAGGATTTCTTCGTCGAGAGGTTTGACAAAACGCATGTCGTAGTGGGTTACGCCGATCTTTTCCCGGGCCAGTCTGCCGGCAGCCTCCGTCACAAAGTTGCCGGGGTGGCCGATCGACAGGATGGCAATATCTTTGCCGGAACGCATCAGACGGCCTTTGCCTGCAGCTATTTTTTCGAAAGGCTTTTTCCACTCTGCATGAACGCCGCTGCCCCGGGGATAGCGGATGGCAAAAGGACCGGAGGGTTCTGTTTGTGCGGTATAGAGAAGATTCCTCAGTTCGATCTCATCCATGGGTGCGGCGATGGTCATGTTGGGGACAATGCGCAGGTAGGCCAGGTCGAACACACCGTGGTGGGTAGCCCCGTCGCCGGCTACCAGTCCTCCGCGATCGATGCAGAAGACCACTTTCAGGTTTTGCAGGGCCACGTCGTGGATCACCTGGTCATAAGCCCTTTGAAGAAAGGTGGAATAGATGGTACAGTAAGGAAGCATCTTCTGTGTTGCCAGCCCGGCAGCAAAGGTGACGGCGTGCTGCTCGGCGATGCCCACATCAAAGGTCCTGTCGCCGACCTCATCGATCATGTTGTTCAGCCTGGAGCCCGTAGGCATGGCCGGTGTGATGGCTACAATGCGGTCGTTCTGCTTCGCCAGCTCCACCATGGTCTCCCCGAATACCTCCTGATACTTGGGGGGGGCAGGAGACGGTTTTGGCATGAGAAAAATCTCCCCGCTCTCTTTGTCGAAACGTCCGGGAGGGGCATGGAAAAGAGTGGCATTGTTCTCGGCGCTGGGGAAACCCTTTCCTTTCTTGGTGATCACATGCAACAGCTTGGGCCCCTGGATCTTCTGGAGGTCTTTGAAGAGGCTGGCCAGATAAACGGGGTCGTGTCCGTCCACCGGACCGAAATAACGGAAGTTGAGCGATTCAAAAAGGTTGCTGTGGTGCAGCAGGGTTGTCTTTAAGGCATGTTCGATCTGCTGGGCCAGTGAACGGCTTTTGGGAGCTATCTTGCTGATCTTGCCCAGCAGGTTCCATACCTCATCTTTCACCTTATTGTAAGTGGAAGAGGTGGTGATATCGAGAAGATATTCTTTCAGTGCCCCTACATTGGGGTCAATGGACATGCGGTTATCGTTGAGGATCACCAGGATATCGGCGTTCTGGGCGCCGGCGTTGTTCAGCCCTTCAAAAGCCAGGCCGGCGGTCAGCGCTCCGTCGCCGATGACGGCCACCACTTTCCGGTCTTCTTTTTTTCTTTTTGCTGCGACGGCCATCCCCAGGGCTGCGGAGATGGAGGTGGAAGAGTGTCCTACGCCGAAAGTATCATAGATGCTCTCCTCGCGGCTGGGGAAGCCGCTGATACCGCCGTACTGCCTGTTGGTATGAAAACGGTCCCGCCGCCCCGTGAGGATCTTGTGTCCGTAGGCCTGATGTCCTACATCCCACACCAGCAGATCGTACGGTGTGCGATAAGCATAATGCAGCGCCACCGTGAGCTCTACCACCCCCAGGCTGGAAGCGAAGTGTCCGGGGTTGGAGGAAACCACATCGATAATGAACTGACGCAGCTCCCTGCTCACTTCCGGGAGATCGTCCGGGGACAGCTTCCTGAGATCTTCCGGACTGTTGATGGAGAACAGCAGATTTTTCCCTTTTGCCGGCATACGTAAGGCAAGATTTTACAGATCACAAAGATAGTCAATATTTTAATACGCCGGATTTTCTAATCCCTCCCTATTTCCTATCTTTGTTAAAAATATCAGGCGATGACTATCTTACGAAAAGTACCCTTTTCTTTCCTTTCATTGCTGCTGGTCTTTCTGGCAGGATCCTGTGTCTCCACAAAACAGTTCAATGACCTGAAATCGAAGCATCAGCAGCTGCAGGAGGAGCGTGATCTGCTGAAGGCCGAGAATGAAGGGCTCACGGTGAAGAACAACGAACTGTCGTATCAGGTGGAGTCGCTCAAAAAAGAGATAGAGGAGATGCGGAAAGACAGTGCCTCCATTGCTGCCGACCTGAAGGACCTGCAGTACAAATATACCCAGCTGAGCAGGGATTATAAGGCGTTGAAGATATCCCAGGAGGAGCTGGTGCGGGGCAATGTCAAGGAAACGCGGCGCCTGCTGGAGGAGCTGCAGCGTACCCAGACAGCTCTGCAGGAGAAAGAGGACAACCTTCGTAAGTTCGAGCGGTCGTTGACGGCCCAGCAGGCCGAGCTGGAGAAATTGCGTTTTGAGATGGAGCAGCGCAACAGAAGGCTTCATGAGATGGAGCAGATAGTGCATGCCAAAGACTCTGTGCTGACGGCCCTGAAGAAGAAAGTGAGTGATGCGCTGCTGGGGTTCCGCGACGAGGGGCTCACCGTCACACGGCGGAACGGGAAGATATATGTGTCGATGGAAGAGAAACTGCTTTTCAAAACGGGCAGCTGGCAGGTGGACCCGCGGGGCCAGGAGGCGTTGAAAAAGCTTGCCCGGGTGCTGGAGAAAAACCCCGATATCAACATCATGATCGAGGGGCACACCGACAATGTCCCTTACATCAGCCACGGCGGGCAGATACAGGACAACTGGGACCTCAGCGTAAAAAGGGCCACCAGCGTGGTGCGTATATTGCTGAAGAGCTCTTCCATCGACCCGAAAAGGCTGACGGCGGCAGGCCGCGGGGAGTATCTCCCTGTCGATCCTGCCAACACGCCGGCAGCGCGGAGAAAGAACCGCCGTACCGAGATCATCCTTACCCCCAACCTGGACGAGCTGTATGACATCATCGACAATAAATGATGACTCTCCGGCGGGCAAGAGGATAAGGGGCAGGATATTTCTCCGCAAGAGATCATGACATGCGTACCGGCCGTTATCTGAGAGACAGTCTGAACTTTTTCAAAACGCTTACCCCGGCGAAAATTTGGAATTTATTCCTGGTCGCTGGCGGATACTTTCTCTCCCTTTTGCTGAAGAAACCGGTGGTCTGGGCGATGCCCCATACCCTGTCGGTGGAGCCGGTCACCCGCTGCAATCTTTCCTGTCCGGAATGTCCGGTAGGGAACAACACGCTGGCACGGCTCGGGGGGGTGATGGCCGGCGAAATGTTTTTCAGTATCCTGGATCAGTTTCGTCATACACTGCTTCATCTGATCCTCTATTTTCAGGGGGAGCCTTTCCTCGACCCGGGGCTTTTTGAAAAGATCAGGTATGCCCGGTCGCGGAACATTTATGTTTCCACCTCTACCAACGGACATTTTCTGGACAAGGAGAATATCGACGGGATCTTTTCTTCCGGCCTGGACAGGCTGATCATATCTCTCGACGGGGTGACGCCGGAGTCTTATGAGAAATACAGGAGAGGGGGTGATTTTACGAGGGTCGTGCAAGGGATCCGGGATCTGGTGAAGCGCAGGGATGCGGAAGGGTACGGACGGCCTTTTATCATTCTTCAGTTCCTGATGTTCCGTCACAACCTCCATGAGCGGGAAAAGATGAAAGACCTGGCGAAAGATCTGGGTGTCGACCGTCTGGAGTTCAAGACGGCGCAGTTTTACGACCTTTCCCTGAACAATCCCCTGATCCCTGAGGATCCGGCCTTTTCCAGATACAGGAAGGAAAGGGAACGGTATGTGCTGAAATATGAACTGAGAAACCGCTGTCCCCGCTTGTGGAGCACGGCCGTGGTCACCTGGGACGGACGGATGGTCCCCTGTTGTTTTGACAAAAATGCCGAATATGTCATGGGCGATCTGACGAAAACATCCGCCCGGGAGATCTGGTCGGCGGCACCGTATACCCGTTTCAGGGAACGTATCCTTACCCGGCGCAGGGAAGTGGAGATGTGTCGCAACTGTACGGAAGGAGTACGATGAACAGGAGACGGTCTCTTGTTGAAACAGAGGATCACTGGTGCCTGTATGCGTTAAATTTCGTACTTTCGTCGCCGAAAAAGGGAAAAGATGAGGTATCCGTTGCCTGTTTTCTGGAGGATTGTGTTATCACCCCTCTCGGTGGTGTATCAGCTTGTGATGTGGCTGAGAAACTGGCTGTATGATATTTCGGTTTTTCCGGTGCATGAGTTCTCGATCCCCGTGATATCCGTAGGGAACATCACCGTGGGAGGATCAGGGAAGACACCCCATGTGGAGTACCTGATACGTCTGCTGAAGGATCGTTACGGTGTGGCGGTAGTGAGCAGGGGATACAAAAGAAAGACCCGGGGATTCGTGCTGGCAGATGATCATAGCACGGTGGATGAGATAGGGGATGAGCCCTGGCAGATACACCGGAAATTCCCGGAGGTCAAAGTGATCGTGGATGAGAACAGGGTCAGGGCGCTGCAGAAGATCGAAAAAGAGATGGAAGAGGTGCAGGTGGTGATCCTGGACGACGCCTTCCAGCACCGCTCTGTGAAGGCGGGTCTGTCCATCCTTCTCATCGAATATGATTTCCCTCTCTCCAAAGAGTTCTACCTGCCGGCAGGACGTATGCGGGAAAGCCGCCATGAGAAAAAAAGAGCGGACATCGTTCTGTTTACAAAATGTCCCGAGCAGCTGAAACCCATCGAAGAAAGGATCCGCGTAAAACAGTTCCATCCGTTTCCTTACCAGCAGGTGTATTTTACAAAGATCGTATACGGGAACCCCGTGCCGCTCTTCCCTGAAGAGGCCAAAGCAGAGCCGGATCCGGCCAGCTTCAGGGAGAAAAAGACGACGGTGCTGGCAGTGACCGGCATTGCCAATCCGGAACCTTTGCACCGGTATCTGAAAAAATATACGGATGACCTGACAACCCTCACCTTCCCGGATCATTATCCTTTTGGGAAGAGAGGGATGTCCAGGATCGCCGGGAGCATCGCGGCGACAGGGTCAGGGGATTTTCTGATCATCACTACCGAAAAAGATGCGGCACGGATCGTTGCTCTTCCGGCGGAGTGGGTCCCTGCACGGGACAAGTGGTTTTACATCCCTGTGGAGATGGCTGTGCTGAGAGACTCGGAAAGAAAAGATTTTGAAGATAAAATTCTGGAATATGTTGGAAACAATCAAAGAAACCGTCAGCTACATAAAGGATAAGGTCCCGGAGGTGCCCGAAGTGGGGATAGTGCTGGGTACGGGACTGGGAGGTCTTGTCCGGGAGATAGAGATCGAAAAAGAACTGGGATACCGGGAGATCCCCCACTTCCCCGTTTCCACGGTGGAGGGCCATGACGGCCGGCTGATCTTTGGAAAGATCAGCGGGAAAAGGATCGTGGCCATGCAGGGGCGTTTTCATTTTTATGAAGGGTATACCATGGATGAGGTCGTTTTCCCCGTGCGGGTGATGAAATTCCTGGGGATCCGTTATCTTTTCCTTTCCAATGCGAGCGGGGGGGTGAACCCGGATTACGAGATCGGTGACCTGATGATCCAGACCGATCATATCAACCTGTTGCCCAACCCGTTGATCGGGAAACACACGCCCGCGTTCGGCACCCGTTTCCCGGACATGAGTGAGCCCTACGATCTTTCCCTGGTGGCGCTGGCAGAGGCAGTTGCTGCAGAGAACGGGATAAAGGTGCAGAAAGGGGTTTACCTGGCCACTACGGGGCCCACCTATGAGACGCCTGCTGAGTACCGTTTTTTCCGGATCATCGGGGCGGATGCCGTTGGGATGTCCACCATCCCCGAGGCCATCGTCGCCCGTCAGATGGGTGTTGCCTGTTTTGCTGTCTCGATTATCACCGACCTGGGTGTCCCCGGCAGGATCGAGGAGGTGACCCATGAGGCTGTGCAGCAGGTGGCGGCCGTGGCAGAAAAAAAGATGACCCTGATCATGAAGAACATGATCGGCAGGATCGGTTAAGCTTGTCATTATGGAAGGGAAGAAATTCAAAAGCGGCGAGATCCTTTCCATCTCCTTCGCTCATCTGATCCATGATATTTATTCCTCTTTTCTGGCGCCGCTGTTGCCGTTGCTGATAGACAAGCTGTCTCTCTCCTATTCCCTTGCCGGTTCGCTCTCTATTTTTCAGCGTTTGCCCGCCATGTTCAACCCGGTGGTGGGAGTGCTGGCCGAGAAGATGAAAAGCCGGTATTTCCTCATCGTGGCACCGGCTGTCACCACCGTGGCTATGAGCCTGCTGGGTGTGGCGCCGGGTTATATCTTCCTGGCGGTGCTGTTGCTGGTGGCCGGCGCCAGCTCTACCTTTTTCCATGTCCCCGGGCCGGTGATGATCCGTTATATGGCCGGCGACCGTGTGGGGAAGGGGATGAGCTGGTTCATGCTGGGGGGTGAGCTGGCGCGCACCGTGGGTCCCCTGATCATCGTCGGGGCCGTCAATCTTTTTGGTCTGGAGGGTACCTGGAAGCTGATCCCTTTCGGGCTGTTCGCCTCCTTCATCCTCTGGGTAAAACTGAAAGATGCGCCTGTCGAAAGCAGAAGGGAGAAGGCCGGGAGGAAGGAAGGTATCTCCTGGACGGGTGTACTGAAAGAACACGGTTATCTTTTTACCAATATCGCCGGCATTGCTTTTTTCAGGGGGGCGATGAAAGCGGCCCTGACCCTTTATCTTCCGGTTTATCTCACCCGCCATGGAGAGTCGTTGTGGATGGCAGGTATATCCTTGTCGGTGTTGCAGCTGTCAGGGGCTGTGGGTACCTGGTACTCCGGCACTGTCTCCGACAGGATAGGCCGCAGAAAGACCTTGCTGATCATCACCGTTACGGCGCCAGTGTTGATGGGACTCTTTCTGATCACCACCGGATGGCTTTCTCTGGTCATTCTGGCCCTTACAGGAGCCTTTCTGATCTCCTCCACATCGGTGATGCTGGCTGTAGTACAGGAGCTGGACTCCCGGCATCTCTTTTTCCTGAACAGCATTTACATGACGATCTCTTTTCTCATCGGCTCCCTGATGGTGCTGGCCGTAGGCCTCTTCGCCGACAGCTACGGTCTGGATCTCACGTATCTCTTTGCCGTACTTTTTGCTCTGCCGGCCATCTTTTTTGCGTGGCGTATGCGGGAATGATGCGGGCTCATCCTCTCCTGCCTGTGACGACGCAGGTCCTTTTGAAATTTTTTACTTCCCCTTTGAGATTGAATACTTTGATCAGGATCAGGTAGATGCCTGTAGGAGGCCTTTTTTCTTCGGTGTCAAGACCGTCCCAGATGATGTCGCCCTCTTTTCCCAGCAGGTAGTTGTTGATGAGGGTGCGGATGAGGATACCGTCGGCGTTGAAGATCATGACCGTTGCCACATATCCCGGTTCGTCGAAGTGATACCGGATGTGCAACACATCATTGTACCCGTCGTTGTCGGGCGAAACGATCTCCTGCCCGACGGAGATATGGGTGTTCCCCTCTGTCCCGTCATCATATTGCGAGTTGCGGAGACCCGGTGTGCCGTAGCCCGCATCCGATGAGGCGGAATGCCAGTTCAGCCGGTCCTGCGTGGCGCCGT
>CAZYQV010000472.1:0-4975 GCA_964649775.1 uncultured Rikenellaceae bacterium | reverse complement strand
TGGTAGAGGATCATGAAGAATGAGATGAAAAGGGAGATCACCGTCACCGGTATCCACCTTTTCTCCGTCAAAGGAAAAGGCTGCAACAAAAACAACAGGATCTTCTTCATCATTCTCTTGTTTGAAAACAAAAAAGTTACCTAATCAGCCTTCTCAGCTTCTCCAGCGCCTGTTCATTGTCCCCGCTGTGGATGGAGGCACGGATATGTTCTTTCTCCTGGCGTGTGAGCTGCCAGCTGAGGGATATCCTCCGGCTACGTTCATTGAGGTTGAGACGGATCACCTCCAGGCCGGCAGGAAAGAGGGGCTGCATGTTGGTGATCATCTCCTGACCGTTCAGCAGTTGTATATTGAAGAAGTCGCGGTAGAGGCTCCTGAAAGGATTGAAATATTTCCCTGCCGTACCGCCCGTGCCGGAATAATCTTTGTCGATGCCGAGGCTGATGAGCACCACGCCGCCGGTGTTGCTGTTGATCCAGTCGCGGAACACGTAGAGGAACCTCAGGGCCGCAAGGTAGCCGAAATTGTCCCTGAAGCCGGCATCCATCACTTTCACCCTGGGTTTGCCCGGGAGGTTGACCACCGGGCTGATGAGCGGATAGGTGGCATTCATGCGGAGGGCCGAGGTGAAACGGATGCTGTCGCTGCCCCAGGGTTCGTAAGCCCTGAGGAACTCCGTCATCGAGGGGATATGTGCCACATTGATCTCCCCGCACATATAAGCCGTATGAAGGGGAGAGATGATCATCTGGCGTCCGTCGTTGAGGGTGGCAGGCGTAAGGAACATCATGGGGATGCGTGCCTGCAGCTCCGGCTCGCGGTAGGCCGCCAGGGGCTTGTCGAGGATAGAGCCGGTATTCATGTTGAGACGGTGTTCCAGCGCCCATCCTCTGTCACGGCGATACAGCTCGCCGTTGTACTCTTCCTGCTGAAAGTTCACAAACCAGTCTTTCGTAGCCAGAAAGAGGATGATGGGGTTGAGCATATCGCGTGAGAGATCATCGAAATGTCTGTCGAGGGAGTCGCCGCCGGCATACCCCTCCTGCCGGCGCAGCCACAGCTCGCGCAGGTAGGCGGCGCCGATCATGCCTCCCGAGGCGCCCGTCATGAGGCGCACATGGGGCATCAGGCGGTGGCCGAGGAGGCTGTCGGCATAGGCCAGGGCATAATAGCTCCACAGGGCCGCCTTGAGGCCACCGCCGCAGTTGTCCACCACCACCAGGGGCGGCTTCTCCTCGCCCCGGCGCCGCATATCCTCTTTCCAGCGCTCCAGCACGGCCAGCGTCTCGCGCCTGTCCCCGGCGGCCTGTCCTGGCAGAGGCGTGAAGACGAGCGTATGCCCGGGAGGACCCTGTTCATATTTCAGACCGTATACCCTGCCCTCCCGGTGCACGATGATGCCGCTGGTGATCATGTAATAGATCAACACGGCCAGCGCCAGGAAAAACCAGAGAGCATACTCCTTGAAAAGGACATAGAACACATCATACAGGAAGAAAGAGAGCGAAAAGATCAGCATGATACTGGCGGCAGCAGGGATGGCAAAGACGGGCCTGTTGACATACACCCCCGTGAGCACCAGGGTGAGGAAGAGAAAGGCGATGAACACCAGCGCAAAGGTGCGGTTGCGGTTGAGGATGGCCTGCGCCCCCTCGGGAGAAAAAGGCAGCCATGCCGGCGCTTTCTTCACCCGGAAAGGTGTATGGAGATAATACCGCACCTTGGTGGTGCCCCGGTTATCCACAGGCGCATTCTCGGTCTTCCAGCGCAGGTCCTGCTCGGCAATGCGTTTCAGCGGCCGGGCGACCTTCCAGCGCCCCAGGCGCCCCTGCGTGAGCGAAAGGAGGTTCTCCAGACTGTGGTTCATGAGGTTGAAATAGCCGAAGGTCAGCAGGTAGAAAACAGCGATCCCCCCAAGAAAAGATAAAAGATTGAGGGAGATCAGCCACGGCGGGATCAACTGGTCGACATACTGGTAACGCATGCTGATGAAGAGGTAGGCCAGCAGATAGGTCAGCGGGATGATCAGGTTGTTCAGCGAGAAACGGAGAAAAGGCTTCCGGAAGGTGGAGATCACCGGATACTGATAGGCGATGGTGATATAGGAGGACATGTGAAAGGCCATGATAAAGATGCCGGTGGTAAACCCCAGCACGAAGTAGGATAGCACATTCACCCTGCCCAGGTACTCGGGCGCCAGGAAGAGGGAGTGGATCCCGTAAGTGTATCCCAGCACCTTGAAGATAAAAAAGAAGAGCATCAGCCATATCAGCAGCAGGGCATGGTTCCTGCGCAACGATTCCAGAAAAAGACGGACAGGAAAAAAATAATAGACCTCAAGAAGCTTACGGATCCTCATGGCCATGGTATGTGCTCTTTGTTCACAAAGCTAATAAATTAACACTCTTCTTTCGCGTATCGAAACAAAAAACCCCGCACAGGGCGGGGTTTTTGCATTTTCGCAGATACTGTTATTTCTTCACCGGCTTGATGGGAAATTCTCTCATCATGGCTTCGGCCAGTCTTTTGATCCTCTCTTCCCGTCCTTTGGTGTTTTCGTTGATCCTTTTCTCGCCCACGGCTTCCCAGATCAACTGTTGTTTCTGGGTATCGAACACGTCGACGATGAGGGTTCCCTCACGGTATTCTTCGGTGTCGTAAGTCGTATGCGAAGAGGTAAACCCCGGGCCCCAGCCCCAGGAAGGGCCGTATCCCCAGTAACCGCCATATCCGTAATAACCACTCATTCCCGTGCTGGTGGTCGTAGCCGTGGTCTCCTGCTTATGTTCCGTGGCAATATACAGAGCCACCGTAAGATCGCCGCCCTGCGGCACAAATTTCAAACCTCTCTTGGCAAACTCTGCTCCGAATGCTTTCTCAATACGTTCCTGGTCGAACGGTGTGAGGATCTTGTTGCTCTCCTTCGCCCATCCGTAAAACGAATAGGTTTTGTACTTGCTGAAGTCAACCGACTTGTCATAATCGGTGTTCACCTTCAAAGTGGCACACGAGCTCATGATCAACATGCCCGCTATCAGGCCTAATAAATACTTTCTCATCGCTTTTTCCTTTTTAATGAAATAATTAAGAACAAATATAAATAAATTTCCTGTCATCCGGAAAGATTATCCCGCAAAAGATATGCCACAAACCTCAACAGGCCGGTACAGAGGGTTATCCCTTCATGATCAGGGGCTTTGAAAACGAAGGCGGGCGGGGAATACGGGGATCCCCGGCAGGTAAACAAGAAAAAAAGAACAGGGCAAGCCCTTTTTTTATAAATTTGCGGGATAATTGAACAGGATGCAAAAATCCTTAAGAACAGAATGTTTAACCAAATAGAAAAATTGGAGGAAAACCAATGAAGATCAAAGAAGTATTTGCACAGGAAGTATTGGACTCACGCGGCAATCCCACCGTGGAGGTCGAAATGATACTTGAGAACGGCATTTCCGGGCGGGCCATCGTACCCTCCGGCGCATCCACCGGCGAGAAAGAAGCTGTTGAGCTGCGTGACGGTGACAAGTCGCGTTTTGGCGGCAAGGGTGTCCTGAAGGCTGTGGCCAATGTGAACGACATCATCGCTCCTGCTGTCAGGGGCATGGATGTGACGCGTCAGCGTGAGCTGGACTATGCCATGATCGACCTGGACGGCACGCCCAACAAAGCCAAGCTGGGTGCCAACGCCATCCTGGGCGTCTCGCTGGCCGCGGCCCATACGGCTGCCAAAGCGCTCGGTCTGCCGCTGTACCGGTATATAGGAGGTGTCAACGCCTCCCTGATGCCCGTGCCCTCGATGAACGTCATCAACGGCGGCGCCCACGCCACCAACAGTGTCGACTTCCAGGAGTTCATGATCGCCCCCTGGAACGCACCCGACTTCGCCACGGCCATCCGCATGGGCGTGGAGACCTTCCATGCCCTGAAAGGCGTGCTGAAAGAGCGTGGCTACAACACCGGCGTAGGTGACGAAGGCGGCTATGCTCCCGACCTGAAGTCGAACGAAGAAGCCATCGAGGTGATCCTCCTGGCCATCGAACGGGCCGGATACAAGCCGGGCGACGACATCGCCCTCTGCCTCGACCCCGCCACCAGCGAGATGTGGAAAGACGGGAAATATGTCTTCTTCAAGTCCGACCAGTCGGTGAAGACCTCCGAAGAGATGGTCGAGCTGTGGAAAGAGTGGGTGGCCAAGTACCCCATCATCTCCCTCGAGGACGGCATGGCCGAGAACGACTGGGACGGCTGGAAGGTGCTCACCGACGAGCTGGGCAGCAAGATAGAGCTGGTGGGCGACGACCTGCTCTGCACCAACAAGAGCATCCTGCAGAAAGCCATCGACAACGGCGCCGCCAACTCCATCCTCATCAAGGTGAACCAGATCGGTACCCTCACCGAGACGCTGGAGACCATCGAGCTGGCCGGCAAGAACAACTATAACTGCTTCGTCTCCCACCGCTCGGGCGAGACCGAAGACACCACCATCGCCGACCTGACCGTAGCCATCGGCGCCGGCAAACTGAAGACCGGCTCGGGATCCCGCTCCGAAAGGATCGCCAAGTTCAACCAGCTGCTCCGTATCGAACGCGAGCTGGGCAGCGCCGCACGCTTCGCAGGCCTCGACGCTTTCAAGTTCAAAAAATAAGCCCCTTACAGGCTTCGAGAAAAAAGCATCCCCGGGGATGCTTTTTTTTTGCCCCGGAAGGAAAAACTCTAAGGGTGGGAATGTAAATCAAAAAACCACCACAGATATCCTTTCCGACCGATCTCCTTTTTTATTCAAAAGAGATTGATTAATTTTCGTAAAGATGTTGGTACCGTTCTTTATCTGTCGTTTTCCTGTAATATGTTACAGCCCTGCCACCGAGAGAAATACTTCAGTCCTTGCTCAAAGAGGCGGGTATCACGGTCAACGGCGACCGGCCCTGGGACATACATATCCATGACGAAAGGACCTACGGACGGATCCTGAGCG
>CAZYQV010000471.1:0-5122 GCA_964649775.1 uncultured Rikenellaceae bacterium | reverse complement strand
AACGATTTGTTGTGTGTGAAAGAGTCTTTCAGGTTGTCGGAGGAGAGATATGCGCTCTCGACGACGCTGTTGTCGGGGCTCGACTCGGGCAGGACGACGATGTCGGGTCCCGGAGCATCAAGGGTGCCGACCATCTTGCCCAGAGCGAAGTTGTAGCCCATCACGTAATAGGGTCCTGACCCGTACAGCTCGGAGGTGAGGGTGATCTCGCAGGCGTCGCCGGGGTGATCATCCTTGTTGCAGGCAGTGGTAAACAAGAAAAAAAGAAGAGCGGTGAAAAAGGCCGGATATTTCATATTCCCAGATTTATTTGTTTTGACAAACAAAAATAACAAAATTCAAGCCAAAAGGAAGCGGGAACGACGACGATGACCGTGTTTTGGGTACGATGGCGGTGATGTTAAATTCTGTCGGGGAAAAGTGCGGACGGGACATGCCGTTGTGAAAGTGGTGATGCTTTTGCATTTTTCTCGGGAATGTTATAAATTGGGGTATCATTTCGTTTTTTATGTCTAACAAAATGTGTTGGATCATGAAAAAAGATATGTTCTTTTTGCTTATTCTTTTTTTTCCGGTGGTTGTTCTGGCCCAGGAATTTTCGGAAAAACAGTGTCTGTTACCTGCTCCATATCAGCATGCCAGTTTTGACGAGTACGGGTATGCGGTAGCGGTTTACGGGGATTATATGGTAGTAGGAGAGCCCTATTATGCGGGGCGGGGCCGGGTGATCCTGTATGGTTATGACGGCAAGGAATGGTCGCTTATGGTGGAGCTGACGCCGTCGGACCCGCAGGTGCGTGCTGATTTCGGTTTTTCCGTCAGCATATACGGTGATACGGTGGTGGTAGGGGCTCCGGGGGACAACAAGGGCGGATACCGTTGCGGGGCGGTGTATGTTTTCGGCAAACCGGCAAGAGGATGGGAGGACATGACGGAGACCTACAAAATGACACCTCCGGAAGGTGTTTCTTATATCCAGTACGGCACTTCGGTGGCTCTGGAGGGGAACCTGCTGGCGGTGGGGTCGCTGGGGTATAACAGTGCGGCGGTGTTGCCGGCCGTATATCTTTATCAGAAGGAGAAGGAGTGGAGCGGCAAGGAAAAGCCGGTGTTGCTGACAGATTCCGACCAGGAGTATGGCACCCGGTTCGGTTGTTCGGTGGATATCTCTGGGCGCACCGTGGTCGTGGGGGCGGATAAGAAAGGATCGTCGAGCTATGGGATGGTGTATCTTTTTGAAGAGCCCGCTGACGGGTGGAAAAATATGACCGAGACGGCTCGTCTGACGGCCTCCGACGCATATATTGGCGACAGGATGGGTGTCTCTGTGTCCGTTAGCGGCGCAGTGGTGGTTGCAGGTATGAACAATGATAATATTTATCGCAACAGGGAGGGAAGGGCTTACCTGTTCGTACGTCCTGCCGACGGCTGGAAAGATATGACGGAAACGGTGATCCTGAGGCCTTCGGATCCGAAGGCCAACGATCATTTCGGAAAGGCGGTGGACGTCTGCGGAGACACGGTTGCGGTAGGGTCGTATGGAGGGGATGGTGTGGTCGGGACCAGCGGGTTGGTGTACATCTACGGGAAACCTGCCACAGGCTGGTCTTCGGTGACGGAAACGGCGCGACTGACGGCCTCCGACGGCAAAGAGTATGATGCCCTGGGTATGGCGGTGTCGTTGTGGCATGACAAACTGCTGGCGGGGGCTCCCCGCCGGGACGAGGAAGGATCGTTCAGCGGGGCTGCTTATATATATATGAAGAATACAAAAGGTTGGATTTCTGCCGTGGAAGACCGGAAGTTCCTGCCCAAGGCTTATTCCACCAACCAGGGAGATCGTTTTGCCGGGGCAATGGATATGTCGGGAGATTATGCGGTGATCGGTTCCGCGGGATATTATGGAAACAGGGGCCGGGTGACGGTGTATCATTATGAAAGAGGACAATGGTGGAGGGTGGCCGAGCTGACGGCGTCGGATGCGGCGGAGAACGATCAGTTTGGTTACGCCGTGGCGATGGATGGGGATATTGTGGCGGTCGGTGCTCCGGGACACGGGGAGTATGAGGGTGCCGTATATCTTTATGAGATGCCTGCCGGGGGCTGGCAGGACATGACCGAGACGGCTCTTTTGACCCTCTCGTCGCCGTCGACCCGTCCGGGGCTGGGGAATGCCGTGGCACTATCGGGAGAGACGGTGGTGGCCGGAGCGCCCTCTTATTCCGGAAACAATTATTCGGAGGGACTGGTATGTATTTTCGAGCGTCCTGCCGGGGGCTGGCAGGACATGACCGAGACGGCATTGCTGATCCCCTCGGACCTGGAGGGTTATGACTATTTCGGGAAGGCGGTGGCCATCGCGGGGGATGTGGTGGTTGCCGGCAGTCCGGGAGACGACGACCGCGGCAACAGCAGCGGCTCGCTTTATCTTTTTGAGAAACCGGCAGGCGGATGGACGGACATCCACGAGACCTGTAAGTTATTGCCGCCGATATCGAGTAATAATATGAAAATGGGTGAGCATCTTGCCATGGACAGTGTGACCGTGGTGGTGGGGTGTTCCCAGGACGGCCCGGCCGGTTATGCCAGCGGGTCGGTATATGTCTTTAGCCGTCCCGCCGGAGGCTGGTCGGACGGCATCGTACCGGTGCGTCTGCTTCCTTCCGACGGGAGGGTGTACCATTATTTCGGGAACAGTGTGGACATCTCGGCAGGGAGGATCGCCGTGGGGTGTTTTCACGACGATGATCTGGGGCCTTCCAGCGGATCGGTATATCTGTATGTGGAGCCGGCAGGAGGATGGAGGGACACCTCCCGGGAGTCGGAAAAATACCTGGCCTCCGACGGGATGGAACTGGATTATTTCGGCGACTGTGTAATATTATCGGAGGATCGTTTTCTGGTGGGAGCGCCCAACAAAACGACGAACGGCAGCATGGCGGGTGCAGCGTATTTCTTCCGTAAATACGATACGATACGCATCACACGACAGCCCCGGGGGCGGGAGGATATCTGCGAAGGCAGCCGGGTAATGCTGACCTTACAGGCCGAAGAAGTTGACACCCTGTGGTGGCAGGTGAGCGACGACGAAGGCGTCACTTTCTCGGATCTGACGGATGATGATACTTACCGGGGAACCGGCGGGGATACCCTCACTTTCACTTTCCGGGTCTCTATGGACAGTCTTTTGTTCCGTTGTGTCCTGAGCAATCCGCTGGGTACAGAGGTTTCCGACACGGTGCGGATCACTGCCGATGCATTGCCGCCGTCGCTGGAGGTGCAGGACGTGACGGTGCAGTTGGATGAAGAGGGCCAGGCGGTGCTGACCCCTGCCGATGTGGTGACCACCGTCTCGGACAACTGCGCGGTGGTGGACACCCTTTTAAGCCGCGACACATTGACCTCCGAGGATATAGGCACGGTATCTGTTCGGGTGACCGTAACGGATGGTGTCGGCAACAGTGTATGGAAAGATGTTACGGTGACGGTGGAGGAGTATACCGGCATAGGGGATGTGAGGGGAGGAGAGATACGTGTCTGTCCCAATCCTGCGGGTGATCGTTTGCATATCGAACACGGGAGCGTGATGATCCGACGCATGACCCTGCTGGACGAGACAGGCCGACATATACTGGAGCGCCGCGGACGTATGGTCGGTGATGCATTGGATGTCTCTTTCCTGAAGCAGGGAGTATATTTCCTGCGTGTCACCACCGACAAGGGTACGGAGGTGATCCGGTTTATGAAGAGATGACAGTTAGAAAAAAGCCCCGTCGGTGACAGGGCTTTTTTCTTTGCGGGGGTTGTTTTATCCTTCGCGGATGGCTTTGATGCCGGGCAGCTCTTTGCCTTCCATGTATTCCATCATGGCGCCGCCGCCGGTGGAGACGTATCCCATTTTATCTTTCAGGTTGTATTTGTTGACGGCTGCCACCGAGTCGCCGCCGCCGACGAGGCTGAAGGCTCCTTTGGCTGTGGCGTCGGCGATGGCCAGGGCCACCTGTCTGGTGCCTTCGGCGAACTTCTCCATCTCGAAGACACCCATGGGGCCGTTCCAAAGGATGGTCTTTGAGTTCATGATCACCTCACGCACCTGTTTGATGGTCTCGGGGCCGGCGTCGAGGCCCATCCACCCGTCGGGCACCTCATCGACGGGTGTCACCTTTGTGCTGGCGTCGTTGCTGAAGGCGTCGGCCACGACGTTGTCCACGGGCAGCAGTACCTGCACGTTCTTCTCTTTGGCCACCTCCAGGAGGTGGAGGGCCAGGTCGAGCTTATCCTCTTCGACGAGGGAGTTGCCTATCTTGCCGCCCTGAGCTTTGACGAAGGTGTATACCATGCCGCCGCCGATGACCAGGTTGTCCACTTTTTCGAGCAGGTTTTCGATGATGAGTATCTTGTCGGACACCTTGGCGCCGCCCATGATGGCGGTGAAGGGGTGCTCGGGGCTGTGCAGCACTTTGTCCATGTGTTTCAGCTCGTTCTCGATAAGGTAGCCGAACATCTTGTCTTCGGGGAAGAACTTTGCCACGATGGTGGTGGAGGCGTGGGCGCGGTGGGCGGTGCCGAAGGCGTCGTTGACATATACGTCGGCCAGCTTGGCCAGCTGTGCGGCGAAGCCCTCATCGCCTTTTTTCTCCTCGGCATGGAAGCGCAGGTTTTCCAGCAGAAGCACATCCCCCGGCTGCAGGGAGGCCGCCAGCGCCTCGGTGTCGGCGCCGATGCAGTCGGCGGCGAACTTCACCTCGCGGCCCAGCAGCTCAGAGAGATGCGGGACGATATGTTTCAGGGAGAATTTCTCGTCGTAGGCATCCTTGGGCCTTCCCAGGTGAGACATCAGGATGGGCATGCCGCCATCCTCGATGATGCGGTTGATGGTGGGCAGGGCGGCACGTATGCGGGTGTCATCGGTGATCTCGAAATTCTCGTTGAGCGGCACGTTGAAGTCGACACGCACCAGCACTCTTTTTCCGTTGAAATCGTAGTTATCAATATTTTTCATTTTTCAATTTTTTAGGGATTCCACAAAGATCCTGCAAAAATAGCAACTTCCCCGTGGCGTGAAAATGATTTTTTAAAGGAAACGGGAAATTTTTTATCTATTTTTGTCCGGACAGCGAAA
>CAZYQV010000470.1:0-4658 GCA_964649775.1 uncultured Rikenellaceae bacterium | reverse complement strand
GTGTCCTGGAGCACGCCATTGGGGCTGTAGCGGCTGAGGAGGCCGGCACTGCTGAAGTCTTTGGCGTCGGTGACATAGATGAGACCGGTGGCGGGATCGGTATCCAGACCGTAAAAGCTGCCGGGGATAAGGGGGGTGTCGGCGAGGGACGGGTCGTCGGCCTGCACGGCATAGACGCCTGCTTTCTCAGCATACAGGATGAGCGCGCCCTGTCTGGCCGTGGTCAGCCGTACCGGACTGAAATAGTCCCCTTTCTGTCCTATGACGAGGTCTTCGGTCACCTCCAGCGTGCTGTGGTCGATCTTCTGCAGACGGGAGTCGGTCTCCGAGACGATGTTCCAGCTCTCGTCATAAACCACATTGCCCTTGCAGAGGACCCACACGTCATCGTTGTGGTCGACGGCCAGGTCTGTGGGGTTGTCGCCGGTGACGATGGTCTTGACCACTTTGTCGCTGTTGACGTCGATCACGCTGACGGTGCTGTCGTGGCTCCATCCCCCGCTGTTGGCGACGAAGACGTAATCGCCGCTGCGCACCATGTTCTCCGGTCCTTTGCCCACGGCGATCGAGTCGGTGATCTTCATCGCGGCGAGGTCGAGGATGTACACATTGCCGGCAAAAGAGCCGTTGGTAAGGTATACCTTGTCGCTGGTGACGGGCAGGGTATAACGGGGGTAGCTGCATCCCGTGATCACGCCCAGGGAGATGAACGTCTTCATCTCCACCACCTCCACCTTGGCCGAGTTGTTGACCACGATCAGTCCTTTGTCGCCGGCGACGGAGAAAGACTGTACCACATCACCCGGCGTGCGGCCGTTGACAGCGAGGAAGATGTTGTTGACGATATAGTTGGAGTCCAGGTCGATATAGCTGACAGAACCGTTGTTCGACATGAAACTGCCTTCGTTGATCACATAAGCGCCGTAGAGGAAACCCGGATCTTCGGGGGGGGTGTCGTCTTTGTGACAGGCGGTGAAAGTGATGGCTATGGCCATGGTCATCAGAGCGAAAGAAATTAAATTTTTCATGGTTTTGAATTTTTATGGGTTAAAGATTGTTTTGTGCGGAAGATTATCTGTGCTTTCAGGGAGAGGGTCCTGCCGGGCATGGCATACGACCGGATCACCTGGTACTGTACATTAAAAATGTTGCCGGCCACCAGCTGCAGATGGTATTGCACTTTCCCTCTCCCTGTTTTTATTCCGGTCACCACGCCGGTGAGCAGGTAGGGGTCGAGGGCAAAAAGGGGATCGTTGTCGGTGGTGGTATAGCGTCGTGAGGCGTGGTTCAGGTAGATGCCTGCGAAGAAGATGCCGTAGTCGCCGCGGAGGGTGGCCGAGGTGGTATGGCGCGGTATGTAGCGGCTGTCGTATTCCCTGCCGGCAGCATCCGTCACGGTGGAGAAGGTGAGGTAATGGTTGAGCAGGCAGGAGAGACGCAGGCGTCCCTGGTGCCACGAGATGTTGAGGCTGTTTTCCATGCCGCGGGCATGCACCTCCTCCACATTCTCCGGCTGCCAGAAAGCGCCGGAGGGTATCCAGCGTATCTGGTCGGTGATGATGTTGTAGTATGCGTCGCTCTGCCAGGTGATCTGCCAGGGGAGGGTCTGCCGGCGGGGCAGGGTGAGGGTGAGGCCGCCGCCGGCGCTCCAGCCTCTCTCTGCCTGCAGGGAATCGTTGCCGCCGGGGACCCAGTAGCGGTCGTTGAGGGTGGGCAGACGGTAGTGGGTGGCCAGGGTGCCGTGCAGGGTGAGGAGCGAGGCCACCGCCTGGTAACGGAAGCCGGCCTCTCCCTGCGGACGGGGCGCCGCGCCGGTGTGGAACACCTGGCGCACGGTGCCGTGCAGACGCCACCGCTGCCGTACATAACGAAGACCGCCGTACAGGTCGAGGCCCTCCTCACCGATGGTCTCGCGGTAGTTGGTCACACGGGCCGAGGTGTGTGAGAAGGCCACGCCGCCATCCAGGAGGAGGTGCTTGCGGGTGGCGTAGCTGTAGAAAAGATCGCTCATCAGACGGGAGGTGCGGAAACGGGAGTCGAGGGAGTAGCCGGGCGCGTCGGGAGAGCTCTTGTCGGTGAAGCGCATGTTGTCGAAGAACCATGCGGCGCGGACGGAGAGAAGGCTGTGCTGCCAGTGCTTGCCGAGGGCTGTGTAGAGACGCAGGCTGCTGTCGCG
Source organism: uncultured Rikenellaceae bacterium (assembly GCA_964649775.1). Lineage (GTDB taxonomy): Bacteria > Bacteroidota > Bacteroidia > Bacteroidales > VadinHA17 > DRPN01. The sequence continues at coordinate 2,482 of CAZYQV010000470.1, read as the reverse complement.
CTGTGTCTGCGTGCCGGGAGCATAAGAGCCCATGGGAGAGGGGATCTCTTTCTTCTTCCGTTGCAGCCACACACCGCCCTCCCAGAGCCAGTTGCGCCGCAGACGGACGTAGGTGTTGTGCATGAGACCGCCATAGCCGAAAGCGTTGTGCGAGGCACGGACGACGGGGGTGCCGGCGAGCTGGTCGTCGCGGTAGGGGAAGTCGTTGCGGGCATGCTGCCAGAAGAGACGCGTGTGGTTCTCTGTTTTTTCGGTGCCGGTCTGCAGCGCCAGGTGACCGTTCCAGCTGGCGAAGCTGCCGCCCGCCGCCCCCGCGGTGAGGATGAGTCCCCGCACATGCCCGGGACGGTTGTCCAGGTTGAGGGCCCCGCCGGCGGTGCCGCTGCCGTAGAGCGACCCGGCCGCGCCGGGCACCAGCGACACCTGCTCGAAGAGACTGCCGTTGATCTGCGACAGGTCGGCCATGCCGCTGGTGCGCGCATTGAGGGGGAAGCCGTTCCAGTTGACGAGCGTCTGTGACGAGGGCATGCCCCGCAACGAGAGGGAGGAGAGCGCGCCGGCACCCCCGTACTGCATCAGCACGACGGGAAGCTGACGCTGCAGCAGCTCGCCGAGGCTCTCGTCACCCGCAGAGAGCACCCGGGCCGAGTCGAGCCGGATCACACGGTGGTTGTAAAGATAGTGCCCGGCACGGGGTGTCGTCACCGTCACGTCATCAAGCAGAACGGACGTGTCGGGGATCTCAGGCACAGCCAGGGCCACCCGCCCAAAAAACAGGAAAAAGAAAAGGACAAGAAGACCTGCAATGTTTTTCATTCTCTTGAGGTTGCATGTTTAACCCGAACATTTCGCTCTGCAGGCTCAGGCAGGTCTTCTGACTTTCTCCATTTCCGGGCGCCTTCCCACCTCTGAATATTACAGGCAGTGGCCAGAATGCCCGGAAACATTTTCCGGAGATCACAGCAGCGGGTACTGTCCGGGATTTTCACCCGGTTCCCTTTTATCCGGCGGTGAGGGTCACCACCGGAATACCCAAGCCGGGACAAAGATAGAAAAAAGTTGAAGAGTTGATAAGTTGAAAGGTTTAAAAGTCGAAGGGGTCGAAGAGTCAAAAGGTCGAAAAGGTTAAAGCGGTTGAAGAGTTGAAGAGTTGAAGAGTTGAAATGGCTAAGACCTCAAACGTTCCATAGGCACACCAAACGTGGCGAAGCCACATCGAACATGCCCGCCAGGGCATACCAAACCCCAAACGTGGCGCAGCCACCTCAAACATGCCCGTCAGGGCATACCAAACCCCAAACGTGGCGCAGCCACACCAAACCTCAAACGCCTGCGGAGCAGGCAGGCCGGCTTGCGGGGGTTGAAAGCTCAAAGGATCCGGAAAGGGCTGCATAGGGCCGGGGCATGATGTGAAAGAACTGCTTAATGGTCAGCCTTCCAGGAAATTGCCCAGGAGGGATGAAGATCCTTTGCGGCTGTTGTCACCTGCCGGGGCCAGTTGCCGGATGAGCTTGCGTATGGGCATCGACTGCAGCCATACCCTGCCCGTGCCCCGCAGCGTGGCCAGGAAGATGCCTTCGCCGCCGAAGAACATCGACTTCAGACTGCCGGAACGTTCTATGGAGTACTCGATGGATGGCTCGAACCCTACCAGACAGCCGGTGTCGACGCGCAGGGTCTCACCGTGCAGCTCTTTCTCCACCACGGTGCCGCCGGCATGGACGAACGCCAGGCCGTCGCCCTGCAGTTTTTCGAGGATGAACCCTTCCCCGCCGAAAAAGGTGGCGCCCAGCTTCTTGTTGAAGGCAATGGTGATGTGGGTGCCCATGGCGGCACAGAGGAAAGCATCTTTCTGCAGGATCACCTCGCCGCCCAGCACAGCCAGGTCGACAGGCACGATGGTGCCGGGGTAGGGGGCGGCGAAAGCGACATGTTGCTTGCCGCTGCCGCGGTTGGTGAAGTGGGTGAGGAAGATCGTCTCGCCCGTGATGCCCCGCATGGCGGCGCCCAGCAGCTTGCCCATGATGCCCGAGGAGGCCTCGCTGCCGTCACCCAAGCGGGTCTCGAAAGCAATGCCCTCCTCCATGTAAAACATGCTGCCCGCCTCGGCAATGACCGTCTCCCCCGGGTCCAGCTCGATCTCCACGAACTGGATGTCGTGACCTTTGATCTGGTAGTCTATCTCATGTGATCTCATAATACATGGGGTGTTTATGGATTAAAATCTAAAATTAAATTTTTTTTGAAATGATCCGGTTTTTTTCCGGGGGGATTTGGGATATGTACTGCATTTTTTCTGTCCGCAGCGGGAAAATGTTTTCCCTGTGAAAAACCGGAAAATTTTTGTTTTTTCCTTTCCGGGTGTTTCTTATCTTGCATTCCTGAAAATCCTTTAGATAAAAGTTATGAGATTTTTTCTGTATTTGTTCTTTCTGTTTATGCCCTTGTTCCCTCTGGCGGGCCAGTATACGGAGGTGCCACG
>CAZYQV010000469.1:0-3160 GCA_964649775.1 uncultured Rikenellaceae bacterium | reverse complement strand
TTGACCACGGCCGTGTCGAAGCCGAAGAGCAGCCCGCCCAGAGCCGCCACGAAAGAATAGAGGAACAAGGTTCTCTTCATCGGTCAGGATCTTTGATGAACATTTTTATGGCCCCGGGGGACCAAAGCATGCAAGATTGTGAATTTTTACGGAAAATCCCTCAAAAAAAAAGAAAATGCCGGCACGAACTCACAATGAGGGAATAGAGAGCTCCTCCCGTACGAGCCGGGACACCCCCTCGAGGGGGAGAGACCTTTCCTTCTTCCCCGAAAAACATTTGGACAGCAGTGTGGCAGCTTTTATTGCCCCGGAGCACAAAGGGCCGGGGACTTCACAAAGAAGATCAGAGCTCCTGTCAGGTCGTACTCACGGTATCAGAGCCTGAAGACCTTTTTCACCTCCTGCAATCCGGTGCGGCTGACGGGTATTTTTTCGCCGTCGTGCAGGATGATGCGCCAGGTGTTCCTGCCGTAGGGCTCCAGGCGGCTTACGGCAGCCGTGGCGACGATATAGGATCGGTGCACCCTTACGAAGCGGTCGGGAGGCAGATGGCCGGCATAGTAGGAAAGGGTCTTTTTTTTTAGGTAGGAGGCTGCGCCGGTATGGATCTCCGTATAGTCATCCTGTGCCTGCAGGTAACGAATCTCTTCGAGGGGGATGATGATGATCCGTGTCTGTTTCTTCACGACGATGCGTTGCAGAGGACCGCTCTCCTGCTGCACATAGCTGACCACACGCTCCACGGCCTCCTGTTCCTTGCCGGTGCGAAGGGTTGCCAGGGCCTTTTCGACCGCCTGCAGGAATCGCTCCCTGGCGAAAGGCTTCAGCAGGAAGTCAGCGGCATTCACCTCGAAGGCTTTGAGGGCATGTTCATGATAGGCGGTGGTGAAGATGACGGCCGGCTTGTGGTCGAGCAGCTCCAACATCTCGAAGCCGTCGATACGGGGCATGCGCACATCGAGGAAGACCAGGTCGGGACGCTCACGCAGGATCAGCCGGGCCCCCTCAAAGCCGTCGGCCGCCTCGCCGGCCACCTCCACCTGCGGCACATCCTCCAGGAAGGTGCGGATCACCTCCCGGGCATTCTTCTCATCATCTATGATCACAGCTCTGTACATCGTCGTCAGCGGTTATGCCTGCCGTGGCTCACGCGCTCCCTCCTGAGGGATCCACAGGCGTACCTCAAAGGTATCCTCTTTCCGGCGTATTTGCAACAGGTCGTCACGGCCGTAGATCAGGGCGAGGCGTTTCCGTATGTTCCGCAACCCTATGCCCTGACCCTCCGGCACCTGCGCGTCGGGATCATAGCTGTTGACCAGGGTGACCACGGCATACCCTTCCCCTCTTTCACAACGAAAGCGGATGCTGCTCCTCCCGCCTCCCTCGTAGTAAGCATATCGCACCGCATTCTCAAAGAGGGGCTGCAGGATCATCACGGGCAGGATCATCTCTTCATAGCCCTCCTCCACCGTCTCGCGGTAGTCCCACCGTTCCTCAAAACGGATCCTCTCGAGAGCCAGGTAGAGACGTATCTGATCCAGCTCCCCCCGGATCGTGGTAAATTCTTCCTTCTCCTGCGCCAGCACATTCCTCAGATAAGCGGACAGCCTGACAAGCATCTCCCTTGCTTCCTCCGGCTGCCTGAGGATCAGGTTCCCGAGATTATTGAGGGTGTTGAAAAGAAAGTGGGGGTTGAGCTGGTTTTTCAGCAGCTGTAGCTCCGTCTCCCGGACAAGAGCTCTCAGTTGCACCTCTTGTCTCTCCTTCTCTTTGAGTTTATCTTCGGAGAGGAACAGATAATAGACAAACAGGGTGATCACCGCCATGAAGAATCCTGCGGCAGCCTGCCAGGGCAGGATATTCATGAACACCTGCCGGGGAATCAGCTCTTCCGGCAGGAAAAGAGGCAGGGCAAGAGACGAGAGGGAGAGCCACACCGCTTCCAGGAAAAGGATAAAGAACAGCCAGGTGGTGAAGAGCGCTCCCGTCCCTGTGTAGGCGGCGTAGATAGCCCTCACCGGATACCATGAGAGCAGGCTCAGCAGGATAAAGAGGAGGTTGACGAAGAGGCTCACGGCGACCGCCTCCTGCCGGGACAGGGGCAGAAAGGTGTTCAGCAGGTAGACCTGCAGGGCGATGACCATAGCCCACACGGTAAAATAGGGGATAAAAAGCCGCCGGTTGTCGAAAAACGGATGGTCCATAATACCTACTAAACGTAACCTATTGATCCTTCGGAAAATAAATCGTATTTACTGTTTATGCTCTTCTCTCTGACTGCCTGCTCTCCTATACAAACAACCCAAGGTACAGCCATATGCCAGAAAACCACATAAAGAATACAACAACCAGAAAAGCTGGTTCTTACTATTCACTGTTCCGTAGATTACCGGGTGGGAAATATTCCATAACGAGACTGCCATCCAAAACAAGAATCCGTAAAAAAGCCCTTCCCAACCATTACTCACCCTTTTCGAAAGGGGCAATTCCTCATAAAGCATGGTAAACAGGACCCCGAAAAACATACCTATCAACATTTTTGTCCATATAAAATACCAGGCATTAAGCTGTTCAGGTTCGAATTTTCCGGGCGGGGCAAACTGGGGGCCGTAAATAATGCGGGAAAAAACAGCACCTCCTATAAAAAGAGCAATCCCCATAAACAATCCTGCTGTAAGACCGATTAACAGAATATTTTTTCTTTTTATCGCACTCATCTTTTTTGTATTACAAATTACATATAATGGACCTTGAGAAAGCTGAACTGATGTCTCGCCCGGGATTTATCCTTTGCTCCGTAAAAGCTATGCGAAAGTGATGCCGGTTTGCATAACTTCCCTATTGCAGTATTATTTCAATCTTCTGATTGTCTTCATGGAACAGGAACTTCGCCTTTTCAAAATCCGGAGGGCCGAAAAGTACCTTTCTATTGTTGGAAAATCCGAAACGTTCCGTAGGTATCCCCAGAAAATTTGTATCCAGTCGGTCATCCCCGTCTTCGTCATGAAAAACTTTGATCGCATAATATGAAAACGGAATATTATGGCATACCCAGACAGCTTTCTTCTCTTTAATTTCAACTACGGCACCTCTGTATTTCTGGCCTTGTCCCGAGAAGCTTTTTCCGGAATTATACAAACCTATCTTTACATCCCCTTTA
>CAZYQV010000468.1:0-25460 GCA_964649775.1 uncultured Rikenellaceae bacterium | reverse complement strand
TGGTCTTGCCGATGCCGCGGGCAGGGTAGTTGATGATGCGTCTGAAGGCTTCGTCGTCGTTGTGGTTGACCACCAGGCGGAAGTAGGCCAGCACGTCCTTGATCTCCTTGCGCTGGTAAGAAGATACTCCTCCCCACACGCGGTAGGGGATATTGCGGCGGCGCAGCGCCTCCGCGAAGGTGCGCGACTGGGCGTTGGTGCGGTAGAGGATGGCAAAATCGCCATATTTCCATTGGTTCTGAAGATGTTCGTCGAAGATCTTGTTGCTGATGACGAAGCCCTCCTCTTTGTCGGTCTCTGTCTCGATCACCTCGATGGGGGCTCCTTCCTCCTTGCGCGAATAGACCTCCTTGGGTATCTGGCCTGCATTGTTGCGTATAAGGCTGTTGGCGGCATTGACAATATTCTTCGTCGAGCGGTAGTTCTGCTCCAGTTTGAAGAGCTTCGCCTCGGGGAAATCCTGCTGGAAATTGAGGATGTTCTCGATGCGGGCCCCGCGGAAAGAGTAGATGCTCTGGGCGTCATCTCCCACGACGGAGAGGTTCTTGTGTTCTTCCGAGAGTTTTTTGACGATCATGTATTGGGCCATGTTGGTGTCCTGGTACTCGTCGACGAGGACATAACGGAAGTAATCCCTGTACTTTTCGAGTACTTCTGGGAAGTCGCGGAAGAGGATGTTCATGTTCAGCAGCAGGTCGTCGAAGTCCATGGCGTCGGCCTTGTGACAGCGCCGGGCGTAGGTCTTGTAGATCTCTCCCATGCGGTCCATGCGCATGCGGGCGTCGTGTTGTGTGATCTCGGGCAGGGTGGAGTAGACGCCGGCGGTGATGAGCATGTTCTTGGCCCAGGAGATCTTGTTGTGCACCGTCGAGGGTTTGTACACCTTGTCGTCGAGCCTCATCTCTTTGATGATCGTCTTGAGCAGGTTGCGCGAGTCGGTGGTGTCGTAGATGCTGTAGCTGGAGGAGTACCCCAGCAGATGGGCTTCGCTGCGCAGGATGCGAGCAAAGACAGAGTGGAAGGTGCCCATCCACAGGTAACGCGCCTCTTCCTCACCCACAAGTTTCTTGATACGTTCACGCATCTCCCGTGCCGCTTTGTTGGTGAAGGTGAGGGCCAGGATACGCCGTGCCGGCACGCCCTGTGTCAGCAGCCAGGCGATGCGGTAGGTGAGCACGCGTGTCTTGCCGGAGCCTGCTCCGGCGATGATCAGCGATGGTCCGTCGGTGTGGAGCACAGCCTCACGCTGCGTCTCATTCAGGTCGTTCAGAAAAGTATCGTTCATCGGCAAAAAAAGAAAGCTCAAAAATATATATTGTTTCCCAAAATCACGGCCCGGCCGGGAGGTTTCTTACAGGAAGTTATGAACATCCGCCGAAGGCCGTTGCAGCGGGCCGCCGGGCTGTTTTACCCGCTCTTTTTTTTCTTTTTCCGTTACGGATAAAATATTTTGCACTATTTTCGTTTTCTAAATAATCGTCACAACTGTAATCATATTTTTCTGAGAACTTGGGAAAGAAGAATGACATAACCCGAAGGTGTTTTAAAGCGATCCTCTTTTTTTTGATCCTCTTCCTTTTTCCCGGGGGGGAGGTTTTTTCGCAGATCACCGGCAACGGTCATTCGGCGGTGGACACCACGCGTATCCCTTCCGATACGCTGGGTCTGCGCAGGGATCCCGTCTTCATCTGGTGCGGCACCGATGATCCTTTGGTCAAAGGCTCTCTGACGGCTGTCCCTCCCGGCGGCACTGCCGGCTGGGATTTCACCTGGCGTATGTTCGATCCGGTGGCTTTTGCCTATGATTCGGTGGTGAAGAGCGAGAGCGGTGTGTCGCAGTCGACGGCCTCCGGCCTCACCGGCGGCGGCTATGCCGTCCGCATACGCGACGGCGCCTCTTATGATACGGTGCTTTATGCCTGGGTGATGATCGACACGCTGCATGTCTCCATTGCCATACAGCAGAACAAGTGCCACCGTCTGGCCCTCTCGAGGGAGGTCACCCTCACCCCTTTTTATTATTACGATCCTGCCGATTCTTCGGCTGTCCCCCTCACCAACGGTTATGAGGTGCTCTGGACCTCCAATCCGCACTCTGCCATCCCCTACCCGGAGATCGACGAGAACCCCAAGGTCACCTTTTCCCCCCCTTATGAAGATACCTGGTATTACCTGGAGGTTGCCGACAGCTTCGGGTGCAGCAGCAAGGCGCAGGTCTTTGTCGAGACGATCCAGGTGAAGGCGGATTTCGAGATCGACCCGGATAAGGGAGAGGCTCCGCTGGAGGTGGACTTCACCAATAAGTCGCTCAATGCCGAGTCTTTTTTCTGGGATTTCGGCGACAGTACCTATTCAGAGCTGGAGACGCCCGAGACCCATACCTACTATATCCCCAACACGCCTTCCTTCCCGTATTATCTCGTCAAGCTCACAGCCAACGGCAAGAAATTCCCCGGAGGAAGATGTACCGATACCATCACGCGCAAGGTGGTCGTGGAGCCGTCGGCGCTGGAGATCCCCAACGTCTTTACCCCCAACGGCGACAGCTACAACGATTATTTCCGTGTGTACGGCAAGTCATTGAAATACCTGCACATGAAGGTGTTCAACCGGCTGGGTTACAAGATATACGACTGGCAGGGGGGCAGTGAGGAGATGAAGGACTGGCTGGGCTGGGACGGCAAGATCAACGGTCACGGCGAGGCCAGCCCCGGTGTCTACTACTATGTGATCCGTGCCGTGGGGTGGGATGATGTGCGGTATGAGGGCAAGCTCTACCGCGGCACCGTTTACCTGATCCGGGAAAAGGAGTAGGAAGCTCGAAGCTTGATGCCCGAATTACTTCAAGCTTCAACAATCAAGCATCGAGCATAAAAAAAGCTGCCTGCAGGCAGCTTTTTTTATTGTCAGTCTTCCTGCTGTTCGGCCTCGTAGGCCTTGAGCAGTTCTTCCTGTATCTCGCCGGGCACCTGTGCGTACTCGGAGAATTCCATGGTGTAGATGGCACGTCCGTTGGTCAGCGAGCTGAGGGCTGTGGAGTACTTGTTCATCTCTGCCAGCGGCACCTTGGCCGTGATCTTCTCAAAACCTTTCTCGCTGCTCATCCCCTGGACGATGGCGCGGCGTCCCTGCAGGTCGCTCATCACGTCCCCCATCCTGTCGGAGGGCACCCATACATTCACCTCATAGATAGGTTCCATGATCTTCGGGCCGGCGTCTTTGAAGGCCATGCTGAAGGCGTTGCGTCCTGCCAGCTTGAAGGATATCTCGTTGGAGTCGACCGGGTGCATCTTACCGTCGTAGACGGCTACGCGTATGTCGCGGGCATACGATCCTGTCAGCGGACCTTCTTCCATACGTTCCATGATGCCTTTCAGGATGGCCGGCAGGAAACGGGCGTCGATGGAGCCGCCGACGATACAGTTGTAGAAGACCAGCTTGCCGCCCCAGTCGAGGTCGATCACCTGCTTGTCGCGCACGCTCACCTTGATCTCTTTGCCGCCCACCTTGTAGACCTCGGGGTCGGGAGCTCCCTCTTTGTAGGGCTCTATGACCAGGTGTACCTCACCAAACTGGCCGGCGCCGCCCGACTGTTTTTTGTGACGGTAAGAGGCCTGAGCCACCTTCGTGATGGTCTCGCGGTAGGGGATCCTGGGCGTCATGAACTGTGTCTCTATCTTGAAGATATTATCCAGATGCCACTTCAGGATATTGAGATGGTGTTCTCCCTGTCCGTGGATGATGATCTGTTTGAGCTCCTTGGAGTACTCGATGATGACGGCGGGATCTTCCTCATGGAAACGGGAGAGGGCTTCGCCCAGTTTCTCGTCGTCCGACTCGTTGACCGCCTTGATGGCCGTGCGGTACTTGGGCCGCGGATACTCGATGGCCGGCCATGTCCAGTCCTGTCCCGGCTCGTTGAGCGTGTGGTTGGTCTTGGTGTTCTTCAGCTTCACCGTGCTCCCGATGTCGCCGGCCACCATCACGGGCACCTTGTCGCGTTTCTTGCCGGCGGTGACGAAGATCTGGTTGATACGCTCCTTCGCCGACACCGAGGTGTTGATCAGGTCCATGCCCTCTTTCAGCTCGCCCGACATCACCTTGAAGAAGTTGACTTCGCCGATATGCTCCTCGATGGAGGTCTTGAAGACGAAGAGGGAGACGGGGCCTTTGGGATCACAGGCGATCTCTTTGCCTTCGCTGTTGGTTGGCGCGGGCATCTCGTCGGGCGAGGGTGCCGTGTTGACGATGAACTCGAGCAGACGGTCGACACCCACATCTTTCTTGGCCGAGGTGCAGAAAACCGGCATCAGCCCGCGGCTCAGCAGTCCTTCGCGTATGCCTTTGCGCATCTCTTCCTCGTCGAGCGACTCTTTCTCGAAGAAGAGCTCCATGAGCCCTTCGTCGTTCTCTGCAGCTTTCTCCACCAGCTCGTTGTGAAGCTCTTCGGCTTTTTCCTTGTATTCGTCCGGTATGTCGAGCACCTCGGCTTTGCCGCCGGAGTACTTGTACATTTTCATCTTCAGCACGTCGATGACGGCGTTGAAGGTGTCACCTTCGTTCACCGGGAACTGGATGATGGCCAGCTTGCTGCCGAAGCTGTCCTTCAGCATCTCGAGCGTCTTCTCGTAGTTGGATTTCTCATGGTCGAGGCCGTTGATGACAAAAGTGACCGGTTTGTTGCGGTCGTCGGTATGACGGTAGTGTATCTCGGTACCCACCTCCACGCCGTTGGGGGCATTGACCAGGATCAGGGCCATGTCGGCCGGGAAGATGCCGGCGACAGCCTGCCCGGAGAAATCATCCAGGCCGGGGGTATCAATGAAGTTGATCTTATGATCCTTGTACTCCGTATAAAGCACGGTGGAGAAAACAGAACTCTCCTGTTCCAGCTCGACAGGGTTGTAGTCGGAGGCCGTATTCTTCTGGTCCACGCTTCCTTTCCTGTCGATCACCCCGCCGGCGAACAACATCGCCTCGGCCAGGGTCGTCTTTCCCGCTCCTGCATTCCCCAGTAACACTACATTTCTGAGCTGCTTCGTCTGATAGGTTTTCATCGTTTTATGTAATTATCTGTGATCGAATAATATAATTTGTACTTTGAAAAAGTGCACCAAAAGTAATAATTTTTTATCATCTGTCAACACCTTCTGCTCATCCCGGCGAAATATGATTTTTTCCGCCTGAAACACAAAAAATTAAAAAAAGAGTCGGTTATTTTTTTGATTTGGTAAAAAAGTATATTTTTGTGCCGCTGTTTTCCGGGAGCAGAAAACAATCTGCGGATGAATTCTCTCCCGGAGGGGAAAACCGGTTTATACCTTTATATATATAGGAGGTTTGCCGAACGGGATGATGAAAATAATTCCGTGAATGAATATTGTTTTTTAAAAAATAAAGAATACCTTTGCAGTCCGATTTTTAAAAATAAATAAAACGTTGGTTTATGCCTACAATACAACAGTTAGTAAGAAAAGGAAGGAAGAAAATTGTTGAGAAAAGCAAGGCACCTGCGCTGGATGCATGTCCCCAGAGAAGGGGTGTCTGTGTGCGTGTGTATACCACTACGCCGAAGAAGCCTAACTCGGCCATGCGCAAGGTGGCCAGGGTGCGTCTGACCAACGGGAAAGAGGTGAACGCATACATCCCCGGTGAAGGACACAACCTGCAGGAGCACTCCATCGTGCTGATCAGGGGAGGGCGTGTGAAAGACCTTCCCGGTGTTCGTTACCATCTGATCCGCGGTGCGCTGGACGCTGCCGGCGTGGAGGGACGTACACAGCGCAGATCGAAATACGGAACGAAAAGACCTAAGAACTAATTTGAATTTTTTGTTGTCATGAGGAAATCAAAACCCAAAAAGAGGACCATTTTACCGGACCCCAGATATAACGATCCGCTGGTGACGCAGTTCGTCAACAACCTGATGCTGCAGGGCAAGAAGAACCTTTCTTTCAAGATTTTCTACGATGCCATGGATATCGTCCAGGAGAAGATGAAGAAAGAGGATGTCACGCCGCTGGAGATCTGGAAGAAAGCCCTGGAGAACATTACCCCCCAGGTGGAGGTGAAAAGCCGCCGTGTGGGAGGTGCCACTTTTCAGGTGCCTATGGAGGTGCGTCCCGGCAGGAAAGTATCCATCAGCATGAAGAACCTCATCCTTTTCGCCCGCAAGCGCAACGGCAAGAGCATGAGCGAGAAACTGGCAGCAGAGATCATCGCCGCTTACAATGAGGAGGGCGGCGCCTACAAGAAAAAAGAAGACATGCACCGGATGGCCGAGGCCAACAAGGCTTTTGCCCACTTCCGGTTTTAAAATATATTAAGGAGCAGGAGAGCAGAGAAGATGACAGACCGTCTCAAACATACGAGGAACATCGGGATCATGGCCCACATTGATGCGGGCAAGACCACCACGACGGAGAGGATCCTTTTCTATACGGGGATCACTCACCGCATCGGTGAGGTGCATGACGGTGCTGCCCAGATGGACTGGATGGTTCAGGAACAGGAGCGCGGGATCACCATCACCTCTGCTGCTACCACCACATTCTGGAAATACAAGGGAGAGGAGTACAAGATCAACATCATCGACACGCCCGGCCATGTCGACTTCACCGTGGAGGTGGAGCGTTCGCTGCGTGTCCTCGACGGTGCTGTGGCCGTGTTCTGTGCTGTCAGCGGCGTGGAGCCCCAGTCGGAGACCGTCTGGCGCCAGGCCGACAAGTACGGTGTGCCGCGTATTGCCTTTGTCAACAAGATGGACCGTGTGGGGGCTGATTTTTTCAGTGTGGTCAATGAGATCCGTGACAAGCTGAAGTCCAATCCTGTCCCCGTGCAGATACCCATCGGTGCCGAAGACTCTTTCAAGGGAGTCATCGACCTGATGGAGAACAAAGCTGTCGTCTGGCACGACGACAAGACCATGGGTGTCAAGTACAGTCTGGAGGATATCCCTGCCGAGCTGGCCGACGAGGCTGCCGAGTGGCGCAACAAGCTGGTGGAGGCCGTGGCCGAGAAAGACGATGCTCTCCTGGAGCGTTATTTCGAGGACCCTGACTCCATCACCCCTGATGAGATGGCAGCCGTCATCCGTGAGGCCACTATCGACGGCACCATTGTGCCGGTGATGTGCGGGTCGGCCTTCAAGAACAAAGGGGTGCAGCGTCTCCTCGACGCCATCGTGGCCTACCTGCCCAGTCCTCTGGAGGTGGGAGCCGTCAGGGGCATCAACCCCAAGACCGGCGAAGAGATCACCCGCGAGCCCGACCCCAAGGCGCCGCTGGCGGCCCTGGCTTTCAAGATCGCTACCGACCCGTATGTGGGACGGCTGGTGTACCTGCGGGTATATTCGGGCAGGCTGACCCCCGGCATGACGGTGCTCAACCCCCGTACAGGCAAGAAAGACCGCATCAACAGGCTCTATCAGATGCATGCCAACAAGCAGAACCCCCGTGATGTCATCGAGGCAGGGGATATCTGCGGTGCTGTGGGCCTGAAAGATATCAAGACCGGTGATACCATCACCGATTTCCAGCGTCCTATCTCGCTCGAGTCGATGACCTTCCCCGAGCCCGTGATCGGCGTGGCCATAGAGCCCCGTACACAGGCCGATGTGGATAAGCTGGGTGCCGCCCTGGCCAAGCTGGCCGAGGAAGATCCCACCTTCAAGGTGCGTACCGACGACAGCTCGGGACAGACGATCATCAGCGGCATGGGTGAGCTGCACCTGGAGATCCTCGTCGACAGGCTCAAGCGCGAGTTCAATGTCGAGTGCAACCAGGGACAGCCCCAGGTGGCCTATAAAGAGGCTCTCACAAAGACAGTGGAGCACCGCGAAGTGTTCAAGAAGCAGACGGGCGGTAAAGGTAAGTTTGCCGATATCGTCATCGAGATAGGTCCTGCCGACGAAGGCGTGACGGGCCTGCAGTTCGTCGATGAGGTGAAAGGCGGCAATATTCCCCGCGAGTTCATGCCTGCCATCGAGAAAGGTTTCAAGCTGGCCATGCAGAACGGTCCTCTGGCCGGTTTCCCCATGGACAACCTCAAGGTGGTCGTGAAAGACGGCTCGTACCATCCCGTCGACTCCGACTCGCTCTCTTTCCAGATGGCTGCCCAGCGTGCTTTCCGGAATGCTGCTCCCAAGGCAGGCCCCATCCTCCTCGAGCCCATCATGTCGGCAGAGGTGGTTACCCCCGAAGAGTATATGGGTGATGTCATCACCGACTTCAACAAGCGGCGTGGACGTATCGAAGGGATGGAGTCGAAGGCCGGCGCCCGTGTCATCAAGGCCAAGGTGCCCCTGGCAGAGAACTTCGGCTATGTGACGGTGCTGCGCACCATCACCTCGGGAAGGGCTACCTCCTCGATGGAGTTCTCCCATTACGAGCCGGTGCCGCAGGAGATCGCCGAGAAGGTGATAGAGAATGTAAAAGGAATCATCAAGGTATAATTAATATAACAGGACAGAAATAATGAGTCAGAAAATTCGGATAAAGCTGAAATCGTACGATCACAACCTGGTGGACAAGTCTGCCGAGAAGATCGTGAAAACGGTTAAGTCGACGGGCGCCATCGTCAGTGGTCCCATTCCGTTGCCGACCCACAAGCGCATCTTCACGGTTCTGCGTTCACCTTTTGTGAACAAGAAATCGCGGGAGCAGTTTCAGTTGGCGTCCCACAAGCGGTTGATGGACATTTACAGCTCTACACCCAAGACGATCGACGCGTTGATGAAGCTGGAGCTGCCCAGTGGTGTAGAGGTAGAGATCAAGGTTTGAAATTAGAAAGGTTGTAAGGCCATGCAAGGATTAATAGGAAAGAAAGTAGGAATGACATCCCTCTTCGACGAAGAGGGCAACAACGTGCCGGTGACGGTCATCGAGGCCGGTCCGTGTGTTGTGACACAGATCAAGACCAAAGAGAAAGACGGCTATGAGGCTGTCCAGCTCGGTTTTGACGAAAAGAAAGAGAAGAACACCCCCAAGCCCATGCGCGGGCATTTTGAGAAAGCCGGCACCACCCCCCGGCGCAAGCTGGTGGAGTTTGACGGCTTTACGGATGTGAAGCTGGGGGATACGCTCACCGTCGACCTTTTCAAGGATGATACATGGGTGGACGTGCGGGGTGTCTCCAAAGGAAAAGGGTTCCAGGGCGTCGTCAAGCGTCATGGTTTCCGTGGTGTGGGGGATGCCACCCATGGTCAGCACAACCGCGACAGGGCTCCCGGCTCGCTGGGCGCCTCCTCCTATCCTTCGCGTGTCTTCAAAGGGATGAAGATGGCCGGCAGGACAGGCGGCGGACAGGTGGCCATGATCTCTCTCCGGGTGATGCAGATCATCCCCGAAGAAAATTTGTTATTGGTAAAAGGATCCGTACCGGGTCCCAAGGGTTCATACTTAATTATTACAAAGTAATGAAACTGAAAGTATTAAATAAAGAAGGAAAAGAGACCGGCAGGACGGTGGAGCTGAACGACGCGCTGATCCCGGGAGAGCCGAACGATCATGCCATCTATCTGGACGTGAAACTCTACCTGGCCTCGCAGCGTCAGGGGACGCACAAAGCCAAGGAGCGGGGTGAGGTGAGGGCCTCCACACGCAAGATCAAAAGGCAGAAAGGTACGGGTACGGCCCGTGCCGGCAGCATCGCCTCGCCCATCTTCCGTGGGGGCGGCCGTGTCTTCGGTCCCCGCCCCAGGGATTATGCTTTCAAGGTGAACAAGAAAGTGAAGAAGCTGGCCCGTCGTTCCGCGCTGGCGTATAAGTTGAAGGATAAGCAGCTGACGGTGATCGAGGACTTCGTCTTTGAAGCTCCCAAAACACGCGAGATGGTGCAGCTCAAGGACAACCTGAAGATCAGTGATAAAAAAGCCCTCTTCGTGATGGCCGAGACGGATCACAATGTATATCTATCTTCGCGCAACCTGCCTAAGACGGACGTGATCAGCGTGGGTGAGCTGACCACCTATCACCTGATGAACGCCTCGGCCGTGGTCATCTCGGAGAAGGCCATCGAAGTAATGAAAGAATATTTGCAAAATTAGTAATCAGCAGAAGCCATGAATATACTGATCAAACCGGTCGTGACGGAAAAGATGACGCAGCAGGGTGAGACCCTGAACCGTTACGGTTTCATTGTGGACAAGAAGGCCAACAAGATAGAGATCAAGAAGGCCGTCGAGGAGCTCTATGGTGTCACCGTGGAGAGTGTCAACACGATGCGTTACGGCGGCAAGCGGAGAAGCCGTTACACGCGTACCGGCATCATTCAGGGTAAGACCAATTCTTACAAGAAGGCCATCGTGACGCTGGCCGAAGGAGAAAGCATTGATTTTTACAGCAATATATAAGAGATTATGGCAGTAAGAAAATTAAAACCGGTAACGCCGGGCCAAAGGCACAGAGTGGTTGCGACGTTTGACGACATCACCGTCTCGAAGCCGGAGAAGTCGTTGCTCCTGCCCCTGAAGAAGAGTGGCGGAAGGAACAACTCGGGCAAGATGACCATGCGCTACATGGGCGGGGGTCACAAGAGGAAGCTAAGGGTCATCGACTTCAAGCGAGACAAGGACGGTATCCCTGCCGTGGTGAAGACGATCGAGTATGACCCTAACCGCTCGGCACGTATCGCTCTGGTGGCATACAAGGACGGCGAGAAAAGATACATCATCGCCCCCAACGGGCTGAAGGTGGGGCAGACAGTTGAGTCGGGCAGGGGCATTGCTCCCGAGATCGGCAACACGCTGTTCCTCTCCGACATACCGCTGGGTACGGTCATTCACAACATTGAGCTTTATCCCGGCAAGGGAGCGGCTCTGGCACGCAGCGCCGGCAGCTATGCCCAGCTGACGAGCCGTGACGGCAAGTATGCCATTGTCAAGCTGCCTTCGGGCGAGTCGCGCATGGTGCTGGTCACCTGCCGCGCCACCGTGGGCACCGTCTCCAACAGCGACCACGGTCTGGTGCGCTCGGGCAAGGCGGGACGTTCCCGCTGGCTGGGCAGACGACCGAGGGTGAGAGGCGTGGCCATGAACCCCGTCGACCACCCCATGGGCGGCGGCGAAGGAAGAGCCTCCGGAGGACATCCGCGCTCACGCAACGGCATGCCCGCCAAGGGTTATAAGACACGGTCCAAGAACAAACCGTCCAACAAACTGATCGTTGAAAAAAGGAAAAAAAGAAAAAGATAGATAAACCATGAGTCGTTCATTAAAAAAAGGTCCTTTTATTGATTACAAGCTCGAGAAGAGAATCCTCGAGATGAATGAATCGGGCAAGAAGACCGTCATCAAGACCTGGTCGAGGCGTTCCATGATCTCCCCCGATTTTGTGGGACATACCATCGCCGTACACAACGGCAACAAGTTCATCCCGGTGTACATCACCGAGAACATGGTGGGGCACAAGCTGGGCGAGTTCGCCCCCACGCGCACCTGGAGAGGTCATGGAGGAAAGGCTAGATAATTCTTTAAAGTAATTTGTCATGGGAAAAAGAAAGACAGAACGCGCCAACGCGATGAAAGAGGCCAGGAAGAGCCAGTACAGGGCTGTCCTGCGCAACGATCCCTCTTCGCCCCGTAAGATGAGGCTGGTGGCCGACATGATCCGGGGACTGGAAGTGAACAGGGCGTTGGAACTGCTTAAATACAGCAACAAGGAAGCCAGCAGACGGCTGGAAAAACTGGTGCTCTCTGCCATCGCCAACTGGCAGGAGAAGAATGAGGGAGCCCGTGTGGAGGAGAGCCGTCTGTATGTCAGGGAGGTCTTCGTCGACCAGAGCCGTACGCTCAAGAGGCTGCGCCCCGCCCCGCAGGGAAGGGCTTACCGCATCCGCAAGAGGTCCAACCATGTGACCGTCATCCTCGACAGCATGATGCTTCCGCAGGGCGAGACAGAAGAAGTAGAAACCGAAAATGCTAATACGAAATAAATGGGACAAAAAGTTAATCCGATATCAAACCGTCTGGGCATCATCCGTGGTTGGGACTCCAACTGGTACGGTGGGAACAACTATGCCGACAAGATCGTTGAGGACAACAAGATCCGCAACTACCTGAACGTCCGTCTGGCCAAGGCCAGCGTGTCGAAGATCATCATCGAGCGGACCCTTAAGCTCATCACGGTGACGGTCAACACGGCCCGTCCGGGGATCATCATCGGCAAGGGTGGCCAGGAGGTGGACAAGCTGAAGGAAGAGCTGAAGAAGATCACCAAAAAAGAGGTGCAGATCAACATCTACGAGGTGAAGCGTCCCGAGCTGGATGCCACCATCGTGGCCAACAACATCGCCCGTCAGGTGGAGGGTAAGATCTCCTACCGCCGGGCCATCAAGATGACCATCGCCTCGACGATGCGCATGGGTGCCGAAGGGATCAAGGTGCTGATCTCGGGTCGTCTGGGAGGTGCCGAAATGGCCCGTTCCGAGACGTATAAGGAAGGACGTATCCCGCTGCACACCCTCCGTGCCGATATCGATTATGCTCTGGCCGAGGCCCGCACCAAGGTAGGTGTTATCGGCATCAAGGTGTGGATATGCAACGGTGAGGTCTTCGGGAAGAGGGATCTCTCGCCCAACATTGGAATGAAGAAGTCAGGCGGCCTGAAAAGGGACAGAGGCAGAGGCGGCCGTCGCAGATAAGAACAGAGTAAGAATATTATAAAAGAGCTACGATCATGTTACAGCCGAAGAAAACGAAATACAGAAGACGCCAGAAGGGAAGAATGAAAGGCAATGCCCAGCGCGGTCATCAGCTGGCCTTCGGATCTTTCGGGATCAAGACCCTCGACAGTGCCTGGATCACCGGCCGCCAGATAGAGGCTGCCCGTCAGGCCATCGTGAGGTATATGAAACGTGAAGGACAGGTGTGGATACGCATCTTCCCCGACAAGCCCATCACCAAGAAACCCGCCGAGGTGCGTATGGGGAAAGGGAAAGGCTCGCCCGAAGGGTTTGTGGCACCGGTGACCCCCGGCAGGATCATGTTCGAGATAGAAGGTGTCAGCCTGACTGTGGCTCAGGAAGCCCTTCGTCTGGGAGCACAGAAGCTGCCCGTGAAAACCAAGTTTGTTGTACGCAGGGATTATCATGAATAGTCGATCCTGTATATCAAAACAGTGAGAAAATGAAAACAAAAGAGATACGTGAGCTGACCGATAAGGAGCTGGTAGAAAGGATAGAGAACGAGACATCCTATCTGCAGAAACTGAAACTGAACCATGCGATCTCTCCGCTGGACAATCCTAACAAGATCATGGAGGCACGGAGAAACATCGCCCGCCTGAAGACGGAGCTGCGTCAACGGGAGCTTGCAGGTAAAATGAGTAAATAAAAAAGATAATGGAAGCAACCAGAAATTTGCGTAAAGAGAGGATCGGGGTTGTCGTCAGCAACAAGATGGACAAGACCATCGTGGTGGCTGTCAAAAGAAAAGTAAAGCACCCCATCTACGGAAAATTTGTCAACAAGACCAAGAAGTTCATGGTCCATGACGATAAGAACGATTGCAATATCGGTGACACTGTCAGGATCATGGAGACCCGGCCCCTGAGCCGGCACAAGAGCTGGAGATTGGTTGAAATAATTGAAAGAGTCAAATAGTCATGGTACAACAAGAGAGTCGTTTAGCTGTAGCAGATAACAGCGGAGCCAAAGAGGTGCTGGTCATCCGGGTGCTGGGGGGTACGCGCAAAAAATACGCCTCCCTGGGAGATCTCATCATCGTGACGGTCAAGAGCGCCCTGCCCGGCAGTGACACCAAGAAAGGCATGGTGAGCAAGGCTGTCGTCGTCCGCACCAGGAAAGAGGTGAGACGCAAGGACGGATCGTATATCCGTTTTGATGACAACGCCTGTGTATTGTTGAACAACCTCGGCGAGATGAGGGGTACCCGTATCTTCGGTCCTGTGGCCCGTGAGCTGCGCGACGGATACATGAAGATCATCTCCCTGGCTCCCGAAGTACTGTAACGGAAAAAAGAGAAGAAAATGGCAAAGAAACTACATATCAAAAAAGGCGACCTGGTGTATGTCAACACCGGTGAGTACAAAGGGCAGACCGGCAAGGTGCTGGAGGTGCTCGTCAAGGAGCAGCGTGCTATCGTCGAGGGCGTGAACATGGTGTCGCGTCATACCAAGCCCAACAACCAGTATCCCCAGGGCGGGATCATCAAGAAGGAAGCCCCCATCCATATTTCCAACCTCAATGTGGTGGATCCTTCTTCGGGCAAGCCCACTCGCATAGGCCGCCGGCTGAATGATGAAAATAAACTGGTACGTTATTCTAAAAAATCAGGGGAGGAGATCAAGTAATGGAATACATACCCGAACTTAAGAAAAGATACAAGGAAGAGATCGTTCCCGCACTGATGAAGGAGTTCGGATACTCTTCCGTGATGCAGGTGCCCAGGTTGCTGAAGATCACCATCAACCAGGGCATCGGTCAGGCTACGGCCGACAAGAAACTCATCGAGCAGGGTGTGCAGGAGCTCTCGGCCATCGCCGGCCAGAAAGCCGTGCAGACGGTAGCCACCAAGGATATCTCCAACTTCAAGCTGAGGAAGAAGATGCCCATCGGTGTCAAGGTGACCCTGCGCAGTGACAAGATGTACGAATTCCTCGAGCGTCTCATCAAGGTGGCCCTGCCGCGTATACGCGACTTCCGCGGGGTGACAAGCAAGCTCGACGGCCGTGGTAACTATACCATGGGTATCCGCGAACAGATCATCTTTCCCGAGATCGACATCGACAAGATCAACAAGATCATGGGGCTGGAGATCACCTTCGTCACCTCTGCACGCAGCGACGAGGAGGGTTATGCCCTGCTGAGAGAATTCGGAATACCGTTCAAAGACTTAAAAAAATAGAGACATGGCAAAAGAATCAATGAAAGCCCGCGAAGTGAAAAGGCAGAAGCTTGTGGACAAGTACGCTGAGAAACGCGCCCGTCTCAAGGCCGAAGGCGACTATGTCGGTCTGAGCCGTCTGCCGCGTAACTCCAACCCGATACGTCTGCACAACCGCTGCAAGCTCACCGGCCGTCCCAAAGGATATATCCGGCAGTTCGGACTGAGCCGTATCACCTTCCGGGAGATGGCCTCCCAGGGACTGATCCCCGGGATCAAAAAAGCCAGCTGGTAAGAAAGATTAATAACAAGAAAAGACAGAGAAGCAATGATAACCGATCCTATTGCAGATTATTTAACAAGGTTGCGTAATGCGGCCAAAGCCGGGCACAAGGTTGTTGAGATCCCCGCTTCGAACATGAAGAAGAGCATCACGCGGATCCTTTATGACAAGGGGTATATCCTCAACTATAAGTTCGTGGATGATGACAAGCAGGGTGTGATCAAGATCGCCCTCAAGTACCATCCCAAGACGAAGGTGCCTGCTTTCAAGTCGATCAAGCGCGTCAGCCGTCCCGGTCTGCGTAAGTATGCCGGTGCCGGTGAGCTGCCCCGTGTGTTGAACGGGCTGGGCATAGCCATCGTGTCTACATCACAGGGTGTGATGACCGACAAGGAGGCCAGGAAGCTGAAAATCGGCGGGGAAATATTGTGTTACGTATATTAAAAAGAGAGGAATCATGTCACGAATTGGAAAATTACCCATAACCATACCTGAGGGGGTCACCGTTGAATACCGTGACAATGTGGTGACGGTAAAAGGGCCTTTGGGAGAGTTGAGCCAGAAGATCGATCCGGACATCACCGTCGAGATCAAGGACGGTATCATCCGTGTCCTGCGGCCCACCGACCAGAAGCGTCACAAAGCAATGCACGGTCTGTACCGTTCGCTCATCAATAACATGGTCGAAGGGGTCTCCAAAGGCTTTGAGATCAAGCTGGAGCTGGTGGGTGTCGGTTTCCGTGCCGAGGCCAACGGCCAGATGCTGGACCTCTACCTGGGCTACTCGCATAACTTCATGATCGAGTTGCCGCAGGAGATCAAAGTGGAGGCCAAGACCGAGCGACGGAGCAACCCCATTGTGACCCTCAAGAGCTATGACAAGCAGTTGCTGGGCCATGTGGCTGCCAAGATACGTTCGCTGCGTAAGCCCGAGCCGTACAAAGGCAAAGGGATACGGTACGTGGGCGAGCAGATCAGAAGGAAAGCAGGTAAAGCTGCCAGTGTATAATCAACAATAACCAGAGAGCGATGGGATTAACGAAACTTGAGCGCAGATTAAGAATCAAAAAAAGGGTCCGGAAGCATGTCTCCGGCACCGATACCAAGCCGCGGCTGTCGGTCTTCCGCAGCAACCGTCAGATCTATGTGCAGGCCATCGACGACCTGCACGGGACGACGATCGCCAGTGCTTCCTCGAAAGAGAAAGAGGTGGTTGCCAAGCTGAAGGGCGACAAGAAAGAGCAGGCACGCCTGGTGGGCGAGCTGATCGCTGCCCGTCTCAAAGAGAAAGGCATTGAGAACGCCGTCTTCGACCGCAACGGCTATCTTTACCACGGTCGTGTCAGGGAGCTGGCTGATGCCGCCCGCAAAGGAGGTTTAAAATTTTAAGCAAAAGATATCATGTCAAACGGTATAAGAAAAGTAAAGACAAGCGATCTGGAACTGAAAGACCGGTTGGTCAGCATCCAGAGGGTGACCAAGGTGACCAAGGGAGGACGTACCTTCAGCTTCTCCGCCATCGTGGTGGTGGGTGACGAGAACGGCATTGCCGGCTACGGCCTGGGCAAAGCCAACGAGGTGACCACCGCCATCGCCAAAGGTGTGGAAGATGCCAAGAAGAACCTGGTGAAGGTGCCTATCCTGCACGGTACCATCCCCCACGAGCAGACGGCCAAGTACGGCGGTGCCAAGGTGTTCCTCAAGCCGGCCTCCGAAGGTACGGGGGTGAAGGCCGGGGGTGCCATGCGTGCCGTGCTCGAGAGCGTCGGCGTGAAGAACGTGCTGGCCAAGTCGAAAGGCTCCTCCAACCCTCACAACCTGGTGAAAGCTACCTTCCGTGCCCTGCTCGAGATGCGGGACGCCTACATGGTGGCCGACCAGCGGGGGATCGATCTGGATAAAGTGTTCAACGGTTAGAAACAAAGAAAATGGCAAAAGTTAGGATCACTCAGATAAAGAGTAAGATAGGAAGCCCTGAACGCCAGAAAAGGACGCTCCAGGCACTGGGTCTCAACAGGATCAACGCTACCGTGGAGGTGGAAGCCACCCCGCAGATTATGGGGATGATCCGCAAGGTGACCCATTTGGTGAAAGTAGAGGAAGTAAAATAACTAAAGAGAAGAAACAATGGATCTCAGTAATTTGAAGCCGGCAAAAGGATCTGTAAAGAAGAAGACACGCATCGCCCGCGGCGAAGGCTCGGGGAAAGGCGGCACGTCCACACGCGGTCACAAAGGCCAGAAGTCGAGGTCGGGATACTCCCGCAAGATAGGCTTCGAGGGAGGCCAGATGCCGTTGCAGCGCCGTGTGCCCAAATTCGGGTTCAAGAACCGCAACAGGGTGGAGTATAAAGCCATCAACCTGAGCACACTGCAGGAGCTCGTCGAGAAGAAGAACCTCGACAAGGTGGATGTGGAGACACTACGCGAGGCAGGGCTCGTCTCGAAGAACGCCCTGGTGAAGATCCTCGGCAACGGCAAGCTGACGAAGAAGATCGACGTGACGGCACATGCCTTCTCGGCGACAGCAAAGAAAGCAATCGAAGATTTGAAGGGTACGGTAACCACTATCTAAACAAAGCTTACAAACAGTTGCGATGAAAGCATTGATCGAGACCATAAAGAATATATTCAAGATAGAAGATCTGAGGAACAGGATCCTGTTCACGCTGGGTATCATTCTGATCTACCGGCTGGGCAAGTATGTCACCCTGCCCGGTATCGATCCGTCCCAGCTGGCTAACCTGAAGGCACAGACCTCCACGGGTATCATGAGCCTGCTGGATATGTTCTCCGGCGGTGCTTTTTCGCAGGCCTCGATCTTTGCGTTGGGGATCATGCCTTATATCTCTGCCTCCATTGTGGTGCAGCTGCTGGGCATCGCCATTCCTTATTTCCAGCGTCTCCAGAAAGAGGGCGAGAGCGGCCGCCGTAAGCTGAACCAGATCACCCGTTACCTGACGGTGATCATCCTATTCCTGCAGGCTCCCAGTTACCTGGCCAACCTGCATGCACGGCTTCCCGAGACCGCTTTCGTGATCAAAGGCACTTTCTTCACCCTCTCGTCGGTGATCATCCTGACCACCGGCACCATGTTCGTCATGTGGATGGGTGAAAGGATCACCGACAAAGGCATCGGCAACGGTATCTCGCTGATCATCATGATCGGTATCATCGCGCGGCTGCCCTTCTCGCTGGTGGCCGAATACGGTGCCCGTCTCAATGGTGCCGGCGGACTGATCGCCTTCCTGGTGGAACTGATCTTGCTCTTTGTGGTCATTCTGGCGACCATCGCGCTGGTGCAGGGTACGAGGAGGGTGCCCGTGCAGTATGCCAAACGGATCGTCGGCAACAGACAGTACGGCGGTGTGCGGCAGTACATCCCCCTGAAGGTGAATGCTGCCGGTGTGATGCCTATCATCTTTGCCCAGGCCATCATGATGCTGCCGCTGGTGTTCGTCAACGCCATGGCCGAGAACGCCGGGTGGTTCGCCACGGCTTTCTCCAACATTTACGGTTTCTGGTACAACCTGACCGTTGGTTTCCTGATCATTGTCTTTACATACTTTTATACGGCCATCACCATCAACCCGACGCAGATGGCCGAAGACCTGAAGAAAAACGGAGGGTTCATCCCGGGGGTCAAGCCCGGCCGTAAGACAGCCGAGTTCCTCGACACCATCATGTCGCGGATTACGCTGCCGGGATCTATCTTTCTGGCGTTCATCGCCATCCTCCCGGCCATCGCCGTCAACATCGGCGTGACCAACCAGTTTGCAAGATTTTACGGAGGCACCTCCCTGCTGATCCTCGTGGGGGTGATCCTTGATACGTTACAACAGATAGAGAGCCATCTGCTGATGCGGCACTACGACGGTCTGATGAAGACGGGTCGTATCAAGGGCCGTGCCGGAGCAGCGGCAGCTATATAATGAGAGGTTTACGTTCTTTGATGATTGGGCTGAAAAGCGACGAAGAGATAGAGATCCTGCGGGAGAACAACCTGCTGGTCTCGCGGACACTGGCCGAGGTGGCCAGGTATCTGCAGCCGGGGGTGACCACCCGCAAGCTCGACAGCATCGCCGAGGAGTTCATCCTCGACAACGGAGCCATACCGGG
The DNA here is from genome assembly GCA_964649775.1 of uncultured Rikenellaceae bacterium. Lineage (GTDB taxonomy): Bacteria > Bacteroidota > Bacteroidia > Bacteroidales > VadinHA17 > DRPN01. The sequence continues at coordinate 6,217 of CAZYQV010000468.1, read as the reverse complement.
CTTCAAGGGATACGGCGGCTTTCCCGCCACGCTCTGTACCTCGGTCAACGACCAGGTGGTACACGGCATCCCGTCCGACTATGAGCTGCAGGAGGGGGACATCCTCTCGGTGGACTGCGGGGTGATCAAAAACGGCTTCTACGGCGACTCGGCTTTTACCTTCGCCGTAGGGGAGGTGGATGAGGAGAAAGAGCGGCTGATGCGTGTCACACGCGAGAGCCTACTGAAAGGAGTCGAACAGGCCGTCGCCGGCAACAGGGTGGGAGACATAGGCTTCGTAGTACAGCAACATGCCGAGAGCCACGGTTACTCGGTGGTGAGAGAGCTGGTAGGCCACGGCCTCGGGAAAAAGCTGCACGAACCCCCTGAGGTGCCTAACTTCGGGAAAAGGGGCAGAGGCCCCAAACTGAAAGAGGGCATGGTCATCTGCATCGAGCCGATGATCAACATGGGGGTGAAAGAGGTGTACCAGGACAGGGATGGCTGGACCATCCATACTGCCGACAGAAAACCCTCGGCACACTTTGAGTATGCCGTGGCCATACGGAAAAAGAAAGTGGATGTGCTGACGACATTTGACTATATTGAAGAAGTTTTGAAACAAAAAGGATAAAAAAATGGCTAAACAACCGCCTATCGAACAGGATGGTACCATTATTGAAGCACTCTCGAACGCCATGTTCCGGGTGGAGCTTGAGAATGGTCACATCATCACGGCCCACATCTCCGGGAAAATGAGGATGCACTACATCAAGATCCTCCCCGGCGACCGTGTCAAGGTGGAGATGTCGCCCTATGACCTGACGAAGGGAAGGATAACCTTCCGGTATAAATAACGCGGATTGCGCGGATTGACACGGATTACGCGGATTGATAAGGATTAACACGGATTGGAAAGCGGATGGAAGAAGATTGAGGGCGCAGGGTGCAGAGGGGATGAAAAGTTATTAGAGAACAAAGGAAAAACAAAGACAAGGCGAGTTCTTGTCGGACAGATATAAAGAACAAAAGGATACAAAGATGAAAGTAAGAGCATCGGTAAAGAAAAGGACACCTGACTGTAAGATCGTCAGGCGTAAAGGACGTTTGTACGTGATCAACAAGAAGAACCCAAGGTACAAACAGCGTCAGGGATAATTAACGATTAAAAGAACAGATACATGGCAAGACTTGTAGGGGTAGACTTACCCAAGAACAAGAGAGGCGAAATAGGCCTCACCTATATTTACGGGATCGGCAGGAGCACAGCCCAGAAGATCCTGGACCAGGCCGGCATTGACCGCAACATCAAGGTCAAGGACTGGAACGACGAGCAGATCACTGCGTTGAGGAAGATCCTCAACGAGCAGTACAAGCTGGAGGGCGAGCTGCGTTCGGAGGTGCAGATGAACATCAAGCGCCTGATGGACATCGGTTGTTACCGGGGCATCCGGCACCGTATAGGCATGCCTGTACGGGGGCAGCGCACACGTACCAACGCACGTACCCGCAAAGGCAGGAGAAAAACCATTGCAAACAAGAAAAAAGCAACCAAATAAGAGGTAAAGAACATGGCAAAGAAAACCAAATCGTCCAAGAAGAGGGTTGTGAAGGTTGAGCCTGTGGGTCAGGCCCACATACAGGCTACGTTCAACAATATCATTATTTCGATGACCAACAACGCCGGGCAGGTGATCAGCTGGTCGTCGGCAGGCAAGATGGGCTTCCGGGGGTCGAAAAAGAACACGCCCTATGCTGCGCAGGTGGCTGCTGAAGATTGTGCCCGTACGGCCTACGACCTGGGCCTGCGCAAGGTGAAGGTCTTCGTGAAAGGCCCCGGCACAGGCCGCGAGTCGGCCATACGTACCATCCACAGTGCCGGTATCGAGGTGACCGAGATCGTCGACGTCACACCGCTGCCCCACAACGGATGCCGTCCGCCCAAAAGAAGAAGAGTGTAATTTGTTTTAATCTGTAATAAGAAAGAAAATGGCAAGATATAGAGGGCCCAAGTCAAAAATTGCCCGGAAACTGGGAGAACCCGTTTTCGGTCCGGACAAGTATTTTGAGAAGAAGAACTATCCTCCGGGGATGCACGGGCAGAACAAGCGGAGAAGGAAGACCTCCGAATACGGTATTCAGCTGAAGGAGAAGCAGAAGGCCAAGTACACCTACGGGGTGCTGGAGCGTCAGTTCCGCAATCTTTTCAAGAAAGCTTCCGCCGCCAAGGGTGTCACCGGTGAGGTGCTGCTGCAGCTGCTGGAGTCGCGTCTTGACAACGTGGTTTACCGCATGGGCATTGCTCCCACGCGTTCGGCTGCCCGTCAGCTGGTGAGCCACCGTCACATCACCGTCAACGGGAGGGTGGTGAATGTCCCCTCTTACCAGCTGCGTGCCGGCGACATCATCGGTGTGCGCGAGCGCTCCAAATCGCTCGAGGTGATCACCGAATCCCTCGGCTCGGCCCGCTATGCCCAGTTCTCCTGGCTGGAGTGGGATAACTCCCAGATGACAGGGAAATTCATGAATGTTCCCCAGCGGGAGGAGATCCCCGAGAACATCAAGGAGAACCTGATCGTCGAACTTTACTCGAAATAATCATAAATAATTCTATCATACATGGCCATCTTAGCTTTTCAAAAACCGGATAAAGTAATCATGCTGGAGGCATCGGATTACTATGGTAAATTCGAATTCAGGCCTCTGGAACCGGGTTACGGTATAACCATAGGGAACGCCCTGCGGCGTATCCTCCTCTCCTCGCTGGAGGGCTATGCCATCGTCACGGTCAAGATCGACGGTGTGGAACATGAGTTCTCCACCATCACCGGCGTGATGGAGGATGTGACGGAGATCGTCCTCAACCTGAAACAGATACGTTTCAAGAAACGCATTGAGGATGCCGTCGAAGAGAAGGTGATGGTGACCGTCACGGGCCAGGAAGAGCTCAAAGCGGGGGATATCGCAAAATATCTCAACAACTTTGAGGTGCTCAATCCCAACCTGGTGATCTGTCACATGGAGCCCGACGTCAAGCTGCGCATGGAGATCTCCATCAACAAAGGCCGAGGGTATGTGCCTTCGGAGGAGAACCAGCCCGAGGATGCTCCTTTCGGCCTGATCGCCCTCGATTCTATTTTTACGCCCATCAAAAACGTTAAGTATTCGGTGGAGAACTACCGTGTCGAGCAGAAGACCGACTACGAGAAGCTGATCCTCGAGATCACCACCGACGGTTCTGTCCATCCCAAGGAGGCCCTCAAGGAGGCTGCCAAAATACTGATCTATCACTTCATGCTTTTCTCCGACGAGAAGATCACGCTGGATCAGCAGGAGGAGATGGCGAACGAGGAGTTTGACGAGGAAGCTCTCCACATGCGTCAGAAGCTCAAGACCAAGCTGGTCGACCTCGACCTGTCGGTGCGGGCCCTAAACTGCCTGAAAGCTGCCGAGGTGGAGACGCTGGGCGATCTGGTCAAGTACAACAAGTCGGACCTGCTGAAGTTCCGTAACTTCGGTAAGAAATCACTGGCCGAGCTGAGCGAGCTGCTTGAGGAGCAGGGACTGAAGTTCGGGATGGACACAAGCAAATACAAACTGGACAAAGAATAGTATTAACGGAATAAGGAAATAAGAAGATGCGACACAGGGAAGGATTCAACCACCTTGGGAGGAAGAGTGCCCACCGGGAGGCAATGCTGGCCAATATGGCCACCTCGCTGATCATGCACAAGCGGATCACCACGACACTGGCCAAGGCCAAGGCGTTGAGGATGTATGTAGAGCCGCTGATCACACGCTCGAAGGAAGATACGACACATTCCCGCAGGGTTGTGTTCTCATATCTCAAGAACAAATATGCTGTCTCGGAGCTTTTCCGGGAGATCTCACCGAAAGTGGCTGACAGACCCGGTGGTTATACCCGCATACTGAAGCTGGGACACCGTCCCGGCGACAATGCCGAGATGTGCATTATTGAGCTGGTCGACTATAACGAGAATATGCTGGGGACCAAAGAAGAGGCCAAGGCCAAGACCACACGCCGCAGCCGCCGCGGACGGAAGAAAGCCGCTGCGGCGGAGGGTGCTGCCCCCGCTGCTGAGGTGACGACGGGAGGAGAGACTGAAGAGACGGAAGTGACCGGAGAGACTAAAGAGGCTGAAGTGACTGAGGAGACAAAAGAGGCTGAAGCCGTTGCGGAAGAGAAAGAAGCTCCCGCCGGCGAGGAGAAAGAGGAGAAAGCAGAGGAGCCGGCGGAGGAGAAGAAAGAGGTGAAAGCCGAAGCCAAAGAGGAGCCTGCAGCGGAAGAGAAGAAGGAAGAAGCTGCCGGTGAGGAAGAGAAAAAAGACGAAGAGAAAAAATAATCAGAGTTTTCAGCAAAGGGAAATCCGCTGCCGTTTTTTCGGACAGCGGATTTTTTTCGTTTTCGGTGCGATCATATCCCCTGGGCGGTGTTCTCCGGTATGCCTGTTGGTTTTATTTGAGAATATTGCCATCTTTACAGGTAGTCGGACAGAGAGGGAGCGCGTAACCAGGGGTAGTTTAATGAGTACAATGGGTGCAATCTACAGAGGTGTCGTAATCGCAGGGATGTTATTGCTGGCTGTGTTCACTACGGGAACACCCTGCCGGGCCGTCCCACGGCACTCGATGGTTCAGGTGAGGCGTATCCGGTATCTGACCAGGGATGGCTGGGAGTTTGTGCCGGTGAGCAAAGAGGTCGACCTGCACCTGCAGAAACATGCTCTTCTGGAGATCATCCTGGCGCCCCGTGTGGAGATCCCTCCCAGTGCGCAGTTCCAGTACAGGCTGGAGGGGCATGACAGCTACTGGCACCTCCTGGAAGAGACGCATCCCGTCTATTTCTCGGGCTTCAGGAACAGGACCTACCACCTGCTGGTGCGCATGGTGGGAGAGGGGGGGGAATCCCCTCCCACGGAGCTGCTGACGATACGGGTGCACATCCCTTTTTATTCCACACATGCTGCGCAGATCCTGCTGGTGGTGCTTTTTCTGCTCCTCACTTACCTGTACCTGCGGTACCGTACACGTTCCCTGCGCCGGACCAACCAGATCCTGATGGAGAAAGAACGTATTGCCCGTGAGGTGGAGAAGCAGAGGGACCAGCTGAGCGCCATGCACAAAGACCTCACCGACAGCATCCGTTATGCCCGGAAGATACAGCAGGCCCTCCTGCCGTCCGATTACTATTTCCACAGCCAGCTGCCCGAGTCGTTTATCCTCTATATGCCCCGCGATATTGTGAGTGGTGATTTTTACTGGCTGAACAAGAAGGACGACCGCATCTTCTTTGCTGTGGCCGACTGTACGGGTCACGGTGTCCCCGGAGCTTTCATGTCGATGATCGGCTTTGAGATCCTCGACAAGATCATCAACGACCAGGGGGTGATCCATCCCGGAGAGATCCTCAACATCCTTAACTACGGGATCAGCAATACCTTCAGCCGCGGCGAGGAAGACCTGCTGCTGAAAGACGGTATGGACATCAGCTTCTGCACCCTTGACCGCAAGAACAAGGTACTGGAGTTTGCCGGGGCTTTCCACACGCTTTATCTGATCCGCGGGAACAAGATCCTCGAATACAAGGGCGACAGGGTGTCGGTGGGTCTGGGGGAAGAGGAGAGCGGCGAGCAGTTCACCAACCACATCATCTACCTGGAGGAGGAGGATAGGATCTATCTCTTTACCGACGGTTATGTTGATCAGTTCGGCGGCCCTAACGGTAAGAAATACATGTACCGCCGTTTCAGGCATCTCCTGTTGTCGGTGCATGAGTTGCCCATGTCGCAGCAGAAACAGATCCTCTACGAGAGCTTCCGGTACTGGCAGGGAGATTATAAGCAGGTGGATGATGTGCTGATCCTGGGAGTGGATCCCCTGAAAAGGGGTAATCTTATCATTTGAGCAGATCCTGCATGATCTGTATGAGTGTCTGTATCTGGAAAGGTTTACTGATATATTCGTCCATCCCCGAAGAGATGCAGGTCTCACGGTCGCCCAGCATGGCGTTGGCCGTGATGGCGATGATGGGGGTGTGAGTGTTGGTGCTGGCTTCTATCTCGCGAATCTTGCGGGTGGCCGTGATGCCGTCCATCCTGGGCATCTGGATATCCATCAGGATGAAATCGTATTTCGTCATGCCGTAGAGGTCAAGTGCCTCCTTTCCATCCTGGGCGATGTCTATCTGTTTGACATATTTCTGCAGGCTCAGCTTGAC
>CAZYQV010000467.1:0-3432 GCA_964649775.1 uncultured Rikenellaceae bacterium | reverse complement strand
TTGTTTTATTGACGTTTTTTGCTTCATCTTTTCTTTTGTCAGGACAAAATTATAAGCCCGACTGGAAGTCGCTGGACAGCCGTCCTGTGGCTCCCTGGTTTGAAGATGCCAAGTTCGGCATTTTCATCCACTGGGGGGTCTATTCGGTGCCGGCCTGGAGTCCGAAGGGCACATATTCTGAGTGGTACCAGTACTGGCTGCAGGAGAAGAAGGTCTTCGGCAATGGCAGGTACAGTGGTACCGAGGTGTATGATTATCATGTAAAGAATTTCGGGGAGGATATTACTTATTATGATCTGGCGAAGTATTTCAAGGCCGACCTGTATGATCCGGAGGCGTGGGTCAGCCTGTTTGAGCGGGCCGGAGTGAGATATATCGTGGTCACCTCCAAGCATCACGACGGCTATACTATGTGGCCCAATGTTCAGGCCAACGACCGGGGCTTCCCGTGGAACAGTATGGACATCGGTCCGCACCGCGACCTGCTGGGCGAGCTGAAGCAGGCGATGCGTAAAACGGATATTAAATTCGGCATCTATTATTCCCTTTATGAGTGGTATCATCCTCTCTGGCGCATGGACCGGGAGAAGTTCGTCACGGAACATTTCATCCCGCAATTCAAAGATCTGATCACCAAATACAAGCCGGACATTATCTGGCCCGACGGTGAGTGGGAGATGACGTCCGAAGCATGGCATACGCCGGAGCTGCTGGCATGGCTCTTCAACGAGTCGCCCGTGGCGCAGACGATCGTCATCAACGACCGCTGGGGAAAAGGATGCCGGAAAAAACACGGAGGTTATTATACCACGGAATATGAGGCGGGTGCCGCTTTCGACAGGCCGTGGGAGGAGTGCCGCGGCATGGGTTTCTCGTTCGGATACAACAGGGCCGAGGATATGGAGGATTATAACTCTGCCAAAGCCTTGGTGTTGCTGCTGGTCGATGTGGTCAGCCGCGGCGGCAACCTGTTGCTCGACATCGGTCCTACGGCCCACGGAAAGATCCCGGTGATCATGCAGGAGCGCCTGGTGCAGATGGGCAACTGGCTGAAAGTGAACGGTGAGGCGATCTACGGGACCCGCAAATGGAAAAAGGCGGTGCAGTGGTCGGAGGGCGACCGCAACTTCAAACCGGCACAGCATTATCTGGGGGGCGATTATATCCTGAAACAGACCGTCGACCCGGAAGCGGGGTATGCCGTGAAGGAGCTTTTCTTCACACAGAAGGACGGCGACCTCTTTGCCATCAGTCCGCGCTGGCCGGGGAAAGAGCTGGTCGTGAAAGGGGTGAGGGGACGCGCCGGCATGCAGGTGACGCTGCTGGGATATGACGGCACGCTGTCGTGGGAGAACCGCGGGGAAGACATCGTCGTGAAAATGCCGGCATACGACACGCAGCTGTCCGGCGGCGAGAGACCCCTGGCCTATGCTTTTAAGTTTGCAGGCCTGGCGGAATGAGGCGGAGGAGCGGTGACCTCCTGCGTCCTGCGGGCCGGCGGTGAAAACGGGGAACAGAACAGATTATAAACCATAATCTTAAAATGATGAAGGGAATAAGAAGGATCATGCCTGTGCTGCTGACAGGGGCAATGGTTTTATGTTTTTCTTCCTGTGCACGTCACGAGCCCGGGCCGGCGCAGGTGAAGATCATCCCGAAGCCCCAGCATCTGGAGAGAGAGGAGGGGATCTTTCTCGTGAACGGGAAGACCTCCTTTTACCTTATGAATACGAACCCTTCCCTGCGCCGCGGGGCTGAGATCTTTGCGGGTTATGTGAATGCTTCTTCTTCGTTTCGTCTTGTGCCGGAGTTCCGGCCGGATGTGACGGGTCTGGAGAATGTAATCGTGGTACGCATGAACGGCGATCACAACCTGTATGGTGATGAAGGGTACTCCCTGGTAGTGCGGCCGGAGCAGATCACGGTCACGGCTGCCCGTCCTGCCGGGGCTTTCTATGGCTTACAGACGCTGCGGCAGCTCTTCCCCCCGGAGCTGGAGGACTCCACCTTCCGGGCCACCGCCTGGCAGATCCCCTGTGTGAATGTATTCGACCGCCCCTGTTTTACGTGGCGCGGCGACATGCTGGATGTGAGCCGTCATTTCCTGCCATTCGAATTCCTGAAAAAGAATATTGATTATCTGGCCCGTTACAAGATGAACATCTTCCACTGGCATCTCACCGACGACCAGGGCTGGCGTATCGAGGTGAAAGGATATCCCAGGCTGACGACGATTGGCGCCTGGCGTGTGGACCATGAGGATATGCCGTGGCATGAGAGACCCCCGCAGCAGCCCGGTGAGAAACCGACATACGGGGGGTTTTATACGCAGGAGCAGGTGAAAGAGCTGGTGCGGTATGCCGCCGACCGTTTTGTGACGATCGTCCCGGAGATCGACATGCCGGGGCACTCGCAGGCGATCGTCGCCTCCTATCCCGTGCTGGCATGTGGTCCCGGTCCTCATTATGTGGCCACCGGCGGAAAGACATCCGACAATACGCTCTGTCCGGCCAAAGAGGAGACTTATCAATTCATCCGGGGGGTCCTCTCGGAGCTGTTGCCCCTCTTTCCCGGGCCCTATTTTCATGTTGGCGGGGATGAGTGTGATAAAAGCGAGTGGAAGGACAATCCGCTTTGTCTCGGGCTGATGAAAAAAGAGGGGATGAAGGATGTGAACGAGCTGCAGAGCTATTTCATCCGCAGGGTGGAGAAGATCGTCAACGGTCTGGGCAAGAAGATGGTCGGATGGGATGAGATCCTGCAGGGGGGGCTGGCGCCCAACGCTACGGTGATGTCGTGGCGGGGCATGCAGGGAGGCATACGTGCGGCGAGGATGGATCACGATGTGGTGATGACGCCGCTCCCCTACACATACCTGAGCCGCAAACAGGGCGATCCCGGGCTGGAGCCCGGCGAGGCACCCTATGGTCTGCCGATCACAAAAGCTTACTCATTTGATCCTGTGCCCAGGGAGCTGACCCCGAAAGAGGCACGTCATATCCTGGGCACGCAGGGGTGCCTGTGGAGTGAGTTCGTGCCTGATGTGGAGCGGGCCGAATATATGCTGTTCCCCCGTCTGCTGGCCATCGCCGAGGTGGGCTGGACGCCTGCCGGCAGCCGGCAGTGGGAAGATTTCGTTGACCGTCTCGACTACAACCTCCTCCGCCTGGAGAACCTGGGTGTCGGTTATGCACCGAGCATGTACAACGTGACGGTGACCACCCTGCCCGACAGCATCCATCACCGCGTGATGGTACAGCTGACCACCGAACATGGCGGGGTGCCGGTGCGCTATACTTTCGACGGCAACGAGCCGGATGCCTCCTCTTCCCTCTATGAAGGACCCGTGGCTGTCCCCGGGCCGGTGGCTACCCTCAAGGCAGCTGCCTTCCGGGGCGATAGACGTATCGGACGGATCACGGTCAGGACCTT
>CAZYQV010000466.1:0-5166 GCA_964649775.1 uncultured Rikenellaceae bacterium | reverse complement strand
TCCACCTGCGACTCCTGCAGGTTGAGCATCTTCAGGGCATACCTGTATAAGAACACCAGCAGCCGCACCAGGTCAAAACCGTACAGGAACAAAAGGGTGATGATCTTGTGCAGGAGGGCGCTGGAGACGGCCAGTGCCCCGCCGAGGAGATAGCCGGGGAGGGTCCTGCCCAACAGGAAAAGGGCACTTTCCATCAGCACCGCCTCCATCATGATGCCTGTCATGGGACCCAGGATCACCGCACTGGGAGAGATCGACTTCATGAGGGCAGCGATCATGCCGGCACGCCAGAAGATCCCCCGCTCCGGCCACAGGCGCGAGAAAGAGACCAGCAGCATCACCGAAAAAAAGGAAAGCATCGTCCCCGAGAGCGGGAAATGCATGTTGTGAAAAAAACTCCCCAGGATGATCTCGAACGCCCCCCAGTAACTGCCGATGACGGCAGCCTTCAACCATTTCTCATTCAATGCACTTTTTTGTGTCATGATCCAGATTATCCCGGAAAAAGGAAAGTAAAAATAATAAAATATAACCGTTATCCGTCCCGTCGGCATATGTTGATAAATGGTTCTTCAAGAATTTGGGAAATTCATCAAAGTTTTTGTATTTTGACGTGCTTATTTTACGGACACAGGATCCACAAATTGTATGACGAAGCATGAGTGAGAAGATATTAAAAGCCCTGATGCAGCTCTTTGCCATCATTGCCAGGCCGGAGAGCAATACCCAGGACCGTCGCAGTGTTGTAGAGTCTTTTTTAAAGAGAGAGCTGAACCAGGAGCTTGTCAATGAATATCTTAAGATCTTCGATCATTATTATCTCGAACAGCAGGAGAAGCAGAAGAAGGCCGAGAAGAAGCTGAAGAAAGAGCATCAGCGTATCTCCTCCATCTCTGTGAGGGTGTTGCGTATCTGCAATGAGATCAACGAAGAGCTCACCCAACAGCAGAAAGTGATCGTCCTCTTCCAGCTGCTTGAATTTGCCCGTTCGGACGGTGATGTGGTCACCGAGCAGGAGCTGGAGTTCATCCGTACGGTAGCCGACAGCTTCATGTTCCCCGATGATGAGTTTGGAGAGATCCAGCGTTTTGTCCTCAATCCTCCCGACAAGCTCCCCGACACTCCCAACCTGCTGACCATCTCCAGCGAGGAGGAGAACGGCTGCCAACAATGCAAGCACATCAGTCGTCCCGGCACCGCCGGACTGATCATCATCTTCCATGTCATCTCGGGCAACACCTTCCTGGTGAGATACATCGGTGACAGTGAGATCTACATGAACAGCCAGCTGCTGCACAAGAACAAGATCTACGTCTTCACCACAGGATCCTCGTTGCGCGACCGCAAAGGCAAGCCGATCTATTACAGTGATGTGCTGGGGCGTTTCCAGGAAGACCGCCTCAAGGAGAAGCTCTACTATCAGGTGCGCAACCTGGAATACCGCTTCAAAGGAGGCAAGATAGGCGTTCACGACATGAGCTTCGAGGCCGAGTCGGGCAAGATGTTCGGCATCATGGGCGCCAGCGGTGCCGGTAAGTCGACACTGCTCAACGTCCTCAACGGCACCAATCCCCCCTCCAAAGGAGAGGTGCTGGTCAATGGCGTGAATATCCACACCGAAAAAGAGAAGATAGAAGGGCTGATAGGCTTCGTCTCGCAGGACGACCTGCTCATCGAGGAGCTGACGGTATACGACAACCTATATTACAATGCCAAGCTCTGCTTCGGCAACTATACGGAAGAGGAGCTCAACAAGGCTGTGGTGGATGTACTGCACAGCCTGGGACTGCTGGAGATCAAAGACCTCACCGTAGGGTCGCCGCTCAACAAAAAGATCAGCGGCGGACAGCGCAAGCGGCTGAACATCGCCCTGGAGCTGATCCGCGAGCCTCCCATCCTCTTCCTCGACGAACCCACCTCCGGGCTCTCCTCGAGAGACTCGGAGAACATCATGGACCTGCTGAAGGAACTTTCCCTGAAGGGCAAGCTGGTCTTTGTGGTCATCCACCAGCCGTCGTCCGACATCTTCAAGATGTTCGACACCCTCCTGATCCTCGACAACGGCGGATACCTGATCTACAATGGCAATCCGGTGGACTCGCTCACCCACTTCAAGAAGGAGATGCATTATGCCAACTGGAACGAGAGCGAGTGTCACGTCTGCGGTAATGTCAACGTGGAGCAGGTGTTCAACATCATCGAGACACAGGTACTCGATGAATACGGAAAAGTGACAGGGGTGCGCAAGGTCTCCCCTGCCGAGTGGAACAACATCTTCAGGGAGAAGTTCGGCGACACGCATCCCACGGAGATCAAGAAAGCGGCGATCCCCGAGATCAACTTCAAGCTGCCCAACAGGCTGGTGCAGTGGATGGTCTTCACCAAACGGGATATTAAGTCGAAGCTCTCCAACACCCAGTACCTGGTGATCAACTTCCTGGAAGCGCCTGTCCTGGCTTTCTTCCTGGCCTTTCTGATCAAGTACTGGGATACGACGGGATCCAACCACCTGGGATACACGCTGATCAACAACGACAACCTGCCGGTATATCTCTTCATGGCCGTCATCGTCGGCATCTTTATCGGCCTGACGGTAAGCGCAGAAGAGATCATCAAAGACAGGAAGATACTGAAAAGGGAGGCTTTCCTCAACCTCAGCTGGACCAGCTACCTCTTCTCAAAGGTCACGGTACAGTTCGGCATCGCCGCCATCCAGTCGTTGGCTTTTGTGGTGGTAGCCAACTCGATCATGGGCGTCAAAGGGATGTTCTGGGAGTACTGGCTGCTCCTGTTCACGGTATGGACCTCTTCCAACCTGCTGGGGCTGGTGATCTCCGACAGTTTCAAGACGGTGGTGACCATCTACATCCTTATCCCCTTCCTGGTGATCCCCCAGATCATCCTCAGCGGTGTGCTGGTGAAATATGAGAAGCTGAACCCCACCATCTCTTCCCCCGCCAAGATCCCGTGGTATGGTGAGCTGATCACGGCCCGCTGGGCTTATGAGGCCCTGGCGGTATACCAGTACCGGAACAACAAGTTCGAGAAGAGGTTCTACCCTCTCGACAAGATCATGAGCATCGCCGACTTCAAAAAGATCTACTGGTACAACGAGATGAAAGGCAAGGTGGACAGGCTCGAGAGGAACTACAAGAACCCTGAGAAGAACAAACAGGTAGCCTCCGATCTCACGCTGGTCATCAATGAGATAGGCAAAGAGCTGAAAAAGAACCCCAAGATACCCTTCCCCGAATATGAGCAGCTCGTCAGTCTCAAGCTGACGCCGGCGCTGCTCAAGAAGACGCGGGCGTATCTCGAAAAGACACGCAGCTACTACAAGAAACTGTACAATGCTGCCAGCGACAGGAAAGACCGCATCATCTCCGAGCTGCAGGCAGAAGACAAAGAAGGTCTGATCAAGATGAAACAGGACTATCTGAACGACCAGCTCAAGGAGTTTGTCACCAACAAGAACACCAAGAACAGGATCATCGAATACAAAGGCCAGCTGATCCAGAAGATCGACCCGATCTATCTGGATCCCCCGCACAGGTTTGTCAAAGCCCAGTTCTATGCTCCGCGCAAGCAGTTCTTCGGACGCTATGTCCACACCTTCTGGATGAACATCATCGTGGTGTGGGTGATGACGATCCTCTCCTTCCTCATCCTGAGATACAGGCTGCTCAAGCGCTTCCTCGACCAGATGGAGATATGGACGGGCAAGCTTTTCCCGAAAGAAGAATAACCCCGCAAAACACCCCACAAAAAAAGGCTGCCTTCGGGCAGCCTTTTTTTATGATTCTTTATGTACCGGCGTTTCCTTACTCGACGATCTCGATCATCTTGAAGGGGATCCGGATGATCGATTCATAATCTTCCCCTGCCTCCAGCATGTCCTCATCATCCTCCTCATAATACCAGTTGATCTCCACATCATGCTTGGCTTTATGGATGGCCTCCAGTTTCTTGAACACATCCAGGATACACTTGGATGAGCTGGTGTTGAAGTATTCCAGCTGAATGTTCACCACAGTTTTATCCTTCGGATTCTTTTTATACTCTTCCAACCAGTCTACCAAGGGTTTATAAAACTCAACGGAGTTTTCCGGTATGGACCTTCCTTTTATTTCAATCACTCCCTCATCAGCATCAAACCGTACTGTCGGAGTTTTCGGTGTTCCTTCTATGATCAGTGGTTCCATAAGCAAAATATTTAACTGTTTTTTTCTACTTCGTCAATAAACACATCCAGGTTAAAAAAAGAATACTCTTCATTGAAAGGGATAAAAGAGTATTGAAGTTTATTTCCTGTTTTCCGGGCGATGTCCACCAGTCCGAGTCCCCCACCTCCTTTTTCGGAGAGTTTCTGATGGTTCAGGATAAACTTATACATGTCTTTGAGCTCTTCTTTGGAGCTGGCATTGATCTTTTCTATCTTGTCTTTCAGGTATGCGATCTTATCGTTCCTGATAAAGTTGCCGGTGGAGATGCGGTAGCGGTTTTTTTCTTTGCTCACCACCAGGATCCCGAACCTCGACTCGAAACGGTCACGATAATCATCCGGCAGGTCATCGATATGATGGTAAAGGTTCTGAAGGCTCTCTACCAACACGTTATATACCTTTTTCTTGATCTTGGAGGGCTCGTGAAAGTCTTGCAGCTTGGATTCGACAGTGTCCAACACATTGTTGATCAGATCAGTGGTAATGCTTCCCTTATAGGCCAGAAGAACATCCCCGTCCAAACGGTCAGCATAATAATCTTCAATGCTAAAATTCATCAGAAGTGTTGGTTTGTGTTTCTTTCAGCCGAAAACAATGAAACAAATATATAAAATTTATATTGAAAAAAAACCCTCCCCTTCAAACATTCGCGAAAACAATCATTACCGAAAATAGTAAATTCCCCCCACAGAGACAAGAGGTGTCATACTTTTTGACGAACAGCACTTTTTCCGGGATGTTTATTGTCCCTGACGGGGAACTTCCTGTAGGTAACACGCAGTCCGCCGTGGTTCAGTTCATAGGTGGCTGCCGGCTTCAGGCCTATCCATTTGAAAGCATGTCTGTTGCTGCTGAGTATCCAGGCGTCATATCCTCCGAAGTTCTTTTTCAGGCTGGTGCCTATGGAGCGGTATATCTGTTCGATATCGGCAGGACGCATTCT
>CAZYQV010000465.1:0-6948 GCA_964649775.1 uncultured Rikenellaceae bacterium | reverse complement strand
TCGCGGTACACTTTCTGCACGATGAGGAAGTACTGGTTGCCCAGGTAGAAAGGCTTCACCTGCGCCTTGTATATCGTGCCTTTCACCGCCTCCCCGACGATCTTGCGGCTCTCTTCCCGTACGATCTGCTCCCGCTCCTCCTCGCTCATCTAATCGTTGACCTTGCTGAGGATACGCTCCGACACATCTTCCATGCGCACCAGGAAGGTGACGGTGCGGCCGGGGTTGGGCAGCTCCTCGTCGCGCGCCATGGCCCAGAAGCCGTTGGTGAGATAGTCGTGCTCCACGGTGGAGTGCCGTTGTATGCTGCGGTAGCCGCAGTGGTGGTTGGTGATGAGCAGGCCGTCGGGCGAGATCAGCTCGGCCGTGCATCCGCCGCCGAAGATCATCACGGCATCTTTCATGCTGGCTTTGTTGATGCTGTAGATATCCTCCGCCGTCAGCTTAAATCCCTCGCGCTGCATGATGTCGATATTGAAACGGTCGAGCAGCATGGGGATCCACATGCCTTCGTCGGCACGCACTACACTCAAAGCAATGAGCAATGAGAAAAGGAGAGACGAGAATAATTTTTTCATAGCTTTATCTTTGGTCAGGATTCATTCAGAATTCGACAATCACCATTCAAAATTCCTTCAGATACCGGTACACATGATGCACCGGCAGGCCCATGACATTGTAGAAAGAGCCCTCGATGCGTTCCACGCTCACATAGCCGATCCACTCCTGTATGCCGTAGGAGCCGGCCTTGTCCAGCGGCCTGTATTCACGCACGTAGTATTCGATCTCCTCCTCCGTCAGCTCTCCGAAAAAGACCCGCGACTCGGCGCTGAAGCACTTCTCCTTGGTCACCGAGCGGAGGCATACGCCGGTGATCACGCGGTGCATCCTGCCGGCGAGGCGTCGCAGCATCTTCTTTGCCTCCTCCTCATCTGCCGGTTTCCCGATCACCTCACCGTCGAGCAGGACGATGGTGTCGGCGGTGAGGAGGATGACCTCCCCGCCGAGGAGATGACCTGCCGCCTCTGCCTTTTTCCGTGCCAGAAAAAGGGGGATCTCTTCGCCGGCCATCCCGGCAGGGTAGCTCTCGTCGGCTTCCAGGCCGGTGACGACCTCGAGAGGGATATCGAGTCCTTCCATGAGCATCCTGCGGCGGGGGGAGGCCGAGGCGAGGAGCACCTTTTTGTTTTTCAGGTTGGCGAGCATCTGTCGTTCAGGCGAGCAGGGTTGAGAAAAGATAGTCGGCCACCAGGATATAAATCAGTCCTGCCAGCATGATCCCTTTGGTGAGCAGCGAGCAGCGGTGGTACTCGCCGGGGGAGCGTGCCCGCAGCATGCGCCACAGCAGCCACAGCAGGGGCACCACCAGCAGCACACCGGCATAGATCATCGTCACCAGATCGTGCAGGTATCCGAAGACCACCCAGAGGATCAGTCCCACAGTGATCAGGATGAGGACCACCACCACATACCGTGTGGTGTCGAGGCCGGCCACCACGGGCATGGAGCGGCGGCCATAGGAGAGATCGCCCTCATAGTCCTCCATATCTTTGATGATCTCGCGTATGAGGGTGAGCAGGAAAGCGAAGAGGGAGATGCCTGCCGACCAGACGACCAGGGGCTGCCAGGTGGCGTGGTACATGATCATCTGCGCCGAGAACGCCCTGTTGAGCAGGGGGATCTCGAAGAGGGTGACGGTAAAGGGCACCAGCGCCGTCAGGAAAGCTACCAGCAGGTTGCCGATAAGGAACTGTCTTTTGTAGGTGGTGGAATAGAACCACAGGAGACCGGCGATGAGCACGAAGATGGTGGCCAGGAAAGGAAAACCGATGGCATAGGAGAGGTAGACCCCCGCCCCCACGCCCAGCACGTTGAGCATGATGTGGATGACCAGTGCCTGGCGGCGCGAGATCTCTTTCTCGACGACCATACGCTCGGGCCTGTTGACCCGGTCGGTGCGCGTATCGAAATAATCGTTGATGACATAACCTGCCGCCGTGAGCATGACGGTGGAGAAGACCAGCAATATGAAATATGGATCAGGAAGGGCCAGGTGCAGGCCGGGCACCACCACCGGCTGACCGTTCCACTCGCCGGGCAGATGATGCAAGAGGGGATCCAGCAGGGCATAACGCACCAGGCACTGCGTGGCCATGATGATCAGCAGGTTCTGGAAACGTATGAGACGAAAAAAGGCTTTTATCATGATCGTGTTTTACCAGTGAAAAGCGTCGCCATCCATCCATTTATTGTGAAGGCGCAGCACCTGTTCGATAACGTCGCGCACACATCCCATGCCACCGTCGAGCCAGGAGATGTAACGGGCCGACTGTTTGATCTCGGTGACGGCATCTGCCGGCGCCGTGGGGAAACCCACCATCTGCATGATCTCATAGTCGGGCAGGTCGTCGCCCATGTACAGCACCTCCGCCGGGTCGAGGTTGTTCTTTTCGAGGAACTGCAGGAAGCTGTCTTTCTTATAGGAAGAACCCATGTAGATGTCGGTGACCCCCAGGTTCTCAAAGCGCTTGCGTACCGCGTCGGTCTTGCCGCCGGTGATGATCCCGATGGGATAACCTTTCCGCACGGCCAGCTGCAGGGCATAGCCGTCTTTGATGTTGACCGTGCGCATGGGCTCGCCCGAGGGGTGGAGGGGCATCACCGTATGGGACAAGACACCGTCGACATCGAAGGCGAAGGCCTTCACTTTACGTAACTCTTCCTTGAAATTGCTCAACTGCATGGATCTCCTGACAAATTATTCTTTCTCCGAACCCGTCTTCTGCCGGATGCTGTCGGTCAGCAGCCGGTAGAGGTGCTGCAGTTCGGGCGAACAAGATAATAATTCCAGATGCTTTTTTATAACATTTTCATCATTTCTTACGGCGGGGCCTGTCTGCGCTTTGCGGGGCCCCAGCGCCGTGGCTTTGGCTGCGGTCTCCTCAATAAGAGGACGCAGCAGGTCAAAGGAGAGCTCCTCCTCTTGCAGCAGATCCTCTGCCACCGCATAGAGATGATTGACGAAATTGTTGACCCACACGGCCGCCAGATGGAGGGTGAGCCGTTGCTGCGAGGAGGCACGGATCACACGACGGCTCAGCGTGAGGGCCAGCGCCCGCAGTTTCTCTTCGTTTCCGGGAGTGTTGGCTTCGATGCAGAGAGGCACCTCCCGGAAGTCTGTCTCCCGGTCCTCCGTAAAGGTCTGCAACGGATAGAGGACGCCGTAGTTCTCCGCCTTACCCCTGAATATCTCCACCGGCATACTGCCGGCAGTGTGGAGGGCCAGCATCTCTCCCGGCGGCACGGCCGTGATCATCTCCTCCAGAGCGCTGTCGCTGACAGCATAGATCACAACATCGGCAGGAGGCAGAGGCCGGGCCAGCGGCAGGCCCGAGAAAGAGGCTCCGCTCCTGGCGGCCAGGGCTCCGGCACGTTCCTCCGTGCGGTTGATGACCAGCACGAGGGTATGACCCTGCTCATGCAGGGCAGCAGCCAGATGAGCAGCCACCCGGCCGGCACCTGCCAGGATGATCCGCAGCCGTGGTGACGAAGAGTCCATCTTATCCGGTCTTCAGGAGAACGTTAGGCTACCCTCGCGGGTAAAAAGAACAGGAACAAATTATTTTTTTATCGACATGGGGTCCTTCTCGATCTTCTCAAGGAAAAAATCATAGTTGGAATAGGCATACATCGACACCTGCTTCATGCAGTCGTCAAATGCTTTTCCGCTGATCAGCACCACCCCCTCTGTCTTGAACTTGATGATCTCATCCCACATCTCCCCCACATTGCAAAGGGTGAAATAGGAGTAGGGATAGTCGGAGATGAAATAGGTGTACTTCGTCTCCTTGTCATAGAAAAGCTTCACCCGCTGTTTTGTCAGCTCAAACCGTACATCCCCGTCACATCCGCATTTGGGTTGCTTGTCGCAGGAGATGGAAGAAAAGATCAGCATCATCACTGCAATCATTAAAAAAGCAGATATCTTTTTCTTTTGTGTCTTCATCAGATACATTTTTTTCACGAGGCAAAAGTAATAAAAATGGTTGAGAGTTCAGGAGCTACAGAAAATATGCCAAAAAAAACAAAAAAGTCCCTGCAACGGATCGATTGTAAAACATTTTTATGGAAATAATTCTCTTTTTTTTTAAAAAAAAATAAAAATATTCGTAACTTATGTGTCATCATAACAGGCATATAGAGCACATAAAAACAAAATACCAACCCTAAAAATCCTGTAAAAATGAAAAAAATCTTTGGTCTCTTTTTTTTGTTCTTTCTCGGGATTCATTCTTTTTCCCAGGCTCCCGATGTGTTGAACTACCAGGCTGTCGTAAGGGATGCTTCCGGTCAGTTGCTCAAGGACCAGGAACTCTCGGTGCGTATTTCCATCCTTCAGGGATCTGTTGACGGATCGGTGGTCTATTCGGAAACCTTCTCCACGACATCCAATGCATACGGGTTGATCCGGCTCAGGATCGGTGAAGGCGCCACTGCCGATGATTTCTCTGCTATTGACTGGAGTGCAGGCCCTTATTTTCTCAGGGTGGCAATAGATCCTGCCGGGGGGACGGCCTATACCGACATCGGCACCATGCAGTTATTGAGTGTCCCCTATGCCCTGCATGCCAAAGAGGCCGAAAATGTCTTCAGCGGCGACTACGGTGACCTCACCAACACGCCCAACCTGTCGGTGTACCTGACCGGTGAAACCGACCCACAGGTAGGTAACAACACCGTCAACTATTTCTCCAAATGGGACGGCACGGCGCTGGTGGCCAGCGCACTGTATGAGACTGACTCCCATATCGGCACTCCTCTGCCCTTTTATGCCAACGGGGGGATCACCACGCCCTCCCTCACCCTGAACGGTGTGACAAGGACGCGCTGGATGGCCGGGGAGGCAGGCAGGATCCCTTTCTGGGCCACTGCTGACAGCATGGGGATATCTGCCATGTATTTTGCCAACGGGAAAACGGGCATAGGCACCGCCAATCCTGCCGTCATGCTGGATGTGACGGGTGCCGGCAGATTTTCGGACAGCCTGTCGGCCGGTACCCTGCTGACGATAGGCAGGGACAATCCCTGGCGATTGCTGCCCGCCTCCGACACGCTGTTCTCCTTCAACAGCAATGCTCCCGCCGGTGCCGGATTGTCGCTGAAAGCTTTCGATACCCTGCTGGGAGGTTTTTTTGCCGACACGGGAAAGATAACCCTGTTTGACAAGGAGGGAAGATCTTTATGGTATACAAACACTACTTCCGCCAACGGAGGGAATATCAGCCTGAAGAATGGTACCGCCCCGACAGGGACAGACGACGGGTATGGAAAGATCGAATTTGCCCGGACACGGTTTTTCTTCACCGTCCCGGCCAATGCCCTGAATGTCGTATCGTTCAGGGTGGGCGACAGGGATGTTGCCTCCCTGAGCAATAGCGGGAGACTCTCCGTTTCCTCCATAAGTGATAAGGACAATTTATATTACAGTATCGACCCCGGCGGAAACAGTAAGATGTTAAACCTGACCCTCTTAGGCACCCTGAACGTGACCAATGTCAGCTCTACGAAATATTATGACAGCGACGACCATAATTTTTTTATGAGTCCTTCTTCCGTCTCCCACATGCATCATCTGTATGTGAGCAAGATCTTTGACCTGGACAACGATATTTACACTGTTGATCCTTTCGACACTTCAAATCTCAATGTACTTTTCGTGAACAACATCACCGCTTCCTCACTCATGAGCTGCGGACGCTTCACCGACAGCGATAATCCCAGTTACTATGTGGACCCGACCAAAGAATCGGACCTGTATGATCTCATGGTAAAACATGCCACCGGGATCGGAGGTCCTACCAACAGCACCTACACTCTCTATGTTTACGGGAAAGCATACAGCACCGGCGGCTGGTCGACTTCCGACATCAGGTGGAAGAGAGATATTGCCCCTCTGGGGGATGAGCTGAATAAAGTCATGAAACTACAGGGAGTGCATTATCACTGGAAAGCGGATCAGTACCCGCAGATGGGTTTCGACGAGAGAGAGCACATCGGTCTGATCGCCCAGGAGGTGGAGAAGGTGTTTCCCGAGTTGGTCAATACCGACGACAAGGGCTATAAGGCCGTCTCTTATGAGAAGCTGACGGTGGTGTTGCTGGAGGCGCTGAAGGAACAGCAGAAGATGATCGAGGAGCAGCAAAAAAGCATTGAGGAGCTGAAAAAAGAGGTGAGAAAGAGAAGATAGAGCCGGGAGAAAAGAGGTGCCTGCCGGCGTCATGGCTGCAGCCCCAGCGCGGCGGCCACCAGCTCGGCCAGGTCTTTGTTGACCATCTTTTCTTCGGCGTATTCATATTTCAGGCCGTCGCTGAGCATGGTCATGCAGTAGGGACAGGCGGTAACGACGGTGGCGGCACCGGTGACGAGGGCCTCGCGCGCACGTTCGACGAAGATCTCTTCCCCTGCGCTTTTCTTTTCCCGGAACATCTGACCTCCGCCCCCGCCGCAACAGAGGGCTGTCGCCCTGTTGCGGGACATCTCCTCGACGGCCAGGCCCAGCGCCTGCAACACATACCGCGGCGCCTCATACTCACCGTTGATACGGCCCAGATAGCAGGGGTCGTGATAGGTGACCGTCATGCGCTCCTGCCGCCTCTCCGGCAACACCAGCCTCCCCGTCCGGATCATCTCCTCCAGGAACTGCGTATGGTGGATCACCGCCGGCATCTCCCCGAAGGAAGGATATTCATTCTTGAACGTGTTATAGGCGTGGGGGTCGCAGGTGAGGATCTTCTTCACGCCATAGCCTTTGAAGATCTCCATGTTCTGCATCGCCTGCATCACGAAGAGCATCTCGTTGCCGGTGCGGCGGGCAAAATCGCCCGAGGAGATCTCCTCTTCTCCCAGCACGGCGAAGTCGATCTTCAGGTATGCCAGGATACGAACAAA